>CAZAPN010000098.1:0-6282 GCA_964487145.1 uncultured Planctomycetales bacterium
CATCAAAAAAATACGACAAGAAAACGAAAACAACCAACGATCCAACATAAAGGCTGAAAGGCAATCGATAATGCTGATTTTTTTTCACAAGAAAAATAAAATTATAAATAACGAGAGGGACAAAAAAATAAGCCGGGTAAGAAAACAGCACCAACACAGGGAGAAATGCCGCGGCGAGAACAAATCGATTATTTTTTTTCTGATCCCGAGAGATGTCATCCACTTCATGGCCCTGGGCATAAAGAAATAATAAGAATAAAATCCCGGCTAAAACATCCATCGAATACTGTTTTAACTCTGCCGAGTAATATAAGAGCATCCCCGAAGCAACCCACGAAGCGACAAAACTTAAACGAGACCAATTGTCCTCAAATATCTTTTTTGAGAATTTAACCCACAGGAAAAAAGCCGTCATCATGCCAACGAAGGACGGCAGACGAAGGATGAAAAGATTATAATCAAAGACCCCGGATATCTGCTGAATAATGAATAGATAGACTCGAGGAAAAACTTGAAACGCAAGCAAGGGGGACGAAAACATTTCTTGGGTCGAAAATTTTTTTATGCTTTCAAGGACACAAAGCTCATCATTCCACAACGGTCTCTGATATAAAAGATGCAGGGCGCAAAGAAGGACATACCAAACTCCTAAAATAAGGCTGGCCCATGAAAGGAAGCGACCTGACGGCATTCTTTTGATTTGTGTGCTCAAAGACATGGTTTAAATCCTTTCGAGAATGGTTTTCTCTTGGTGGGGCCGGTGCCTTTTTTTAAAAAGGCACCGGCCCCAACCTTTTTTTCACGGCAAAAGTTGTTTTTGCTTTAAGTATTCAAAAATCGTTTTAGAAACCAACTCGTGCCCCTCTTCGGTCAAATGGCCATCCCGGTTAAAATACAATCTCTGATTCTTGTTTGCCTCAAATGTCGGCAATAAATCTAAAAAAGGGACCTGATTCTCTTTTGAAAAATCTTCCAAAAGCCCGTTGAAATAAGCCCCTAATGGCTGCGAAGCATAAAGCTGCATATGTTCCCCATAGGCATCCAATTTTAACTGCGCCTCTAAAGGCACATAAAACATAAAAAAACCTGCCCCCTGTTGATTAGCTAATTTTCTAAGGGCCAAGAGATATTTCTGAGTATCATTCCAGGCCTTCTCACGGAAAGCAACGTTTTGATACAAAACATTATTGGGATCTAAAATAAAAAACTGATATCCGGTCGCAAATTCGTCGAGCCGAATCATCTTTTGGTTAAAAGGCGTGTTTTTAGAAAGATTGACTGTTTTGACATAAATGTATTCAACCAAACGGCTTCGATCAATAAAAAACTGCAAAAAGTCATAAAATCTTGATCGCTCCGTAAAATCTTTTCGTAACATCTCCGCCCGCGAAAAATACTTTGGAATAAAATATCGATTACTTTTTAAAGGGAACCCCCTCTCGTCCAAAAGGCTTTTCCCAGCGACTTCATGGTCTTCAAAAATATCATTACCAAAAAGTTGCACAATCACAAGATCCGGTTGAAGGCGATACAAGGCGCGCTTAAAGGAAAGATAATGAAGGATCGGCGAATATCCCGAAACTCCCGCATTTAAAACCTCAATATTCTGATATAGGCTCCCTGACTTCTCCTTTAATAAAGTTTGAAGTCGCCCGCAAAAATTTTTTTCTTCGGAAACTTGCAAAGCTTCGGTATAAGAATCCCCTAAAATAAGGATACGGAATGTGCCTTGAGGTTTTGGGACGGAAACTTCTGGGCCAATCAATCCCAAGGAATTCGTGTAGTGAGAGACCCGAATTTTCTCATTTTCTGAATATTCAAAAACAAATCGATTATGCGGCGCATGAACATACCCCAAATAGAAATGGGGAATCCAAACAAAACGATCTCGATGACAAGAGGCGTGATAAATCCTTAAGATGACCTCGGCAAGAAAAAGGCTGAGAAAGCAAATCAAGCAAACGGTAAGAACAATAAATGTCTTTTTTCGGTCCATAAGGTCTCTAAAGAAATTCGCTCCTGATTTCCAGCCAAATAGACAAGACCTTCCTCAAGCGGACTGGCAAAACAACGCACCTCATCCTTTGAGTTGTTTACGATAATATTCAACACATTTTTGACAAACACCGTCTTTTTCAATCCATTCCGGATGTTTTTTCTTAATAATATCGACGATGTGTTCTTCCGTGTGCTGAATCAGGATTTTTAAATCATTCGAGACAGATTTTCCACAAACACTGCATTGATACATCGTTCCCCTCCCCTCCTAATATTCGTCGATATGCATCCATTCGGCATTTTCGAGCCATCGTTCCGGCCTTCGCATAAATTCAATGATGTTCTCTAGAATAAAATAATGCTTTTTTTCTTCTTCCGCGATCTGTAAAAATAATTGCTTTTGACCCGGGACAGTGACTTCATTGGCTTTTTCAATATAAAAATCACGGCTTTTCTCTTCAAGATCTTGAGCCTTTTGATAAGACTTGATTAAAGAAGGATTCGGCTCCCATTCGGTTTGACTTTCACCCATTTGTTGAAAAATATTTTTGACATTTTTTAAAAAATCCACAGAAGGAAGTGCCACCGCCTCGTTCAAGCTCATGGCTTTAAAGGTTTGATAATGCTTCACCTCTTCATCCGCCAACCAATTCAAAATGTATTTAATTTCATCAGGTTCGGCCTTAAGACCTAATTTGCGGTAGTATTTTTCGCCGTCTTTTTCCATTTGCATAGCAAATTGAAAGATATCCATGGGGCCTCTTTTCTTCCTCATTTTAAAGATGGAGGAATTATAACATCTTGGATTCACAATCACAACATCGTGGTAAGTCTCGAAGTTCAGAAGGTAAACGTCTTCGGATTTTGCATTTGAGGGGTGTCAGCTCAAATCCCCCCGAATCAACATCAATTTTTTCTTCCTCGGCCAACGTTTGATTTCCAGTTCCCGCTTGAAAGCATGGCTTTTATCCCCGCATTCTTCGGTATAAAGAATTTTCTCGGCCCCAAAAACGCGCGTATACCAAGAGCCTTTGCCTTTTTGATGGGCCTTCAGACGCTTTTCGAGATTATTGGTTATGCCGGTATAAAGAGAACCGTTCGCGCACTGAAGGATGTATAAGTACCACATAAGATTCCTCTTTTAAGGGGAAACAATCCGAACCCGATATTTTTTCAGCATCCGGTCAGGATAATAAGACGATTTCGCGATCTTTAAAGCAAGCTTCCCAATGTCCTGTTCAAAATTCAAATACTCATATTTCTGGGGGAGCATTTTGGCAAAATGATTATACATGTATTGATACATCCCTTTAAATTTTCTCTTGCCTTTCGCAAAATGAAGCGTGAACATTGACTTGTTGAATTCTTCGCCAATAATAAATCCGGCGGGCTCATCGTTCACATAATAAATCGCCCCGCAAAGGACCAATTCCTCATAAAGCTCAAACGCCTCCCGGCAAGAATAATAATCCGTCTCGGATTTGGAGCCCCCCACATCGACTTGCCAAGTCTCCAAAACATCCAAGGCGTCAGCCATTCGATCCGGCGTGAGCGGCCGAGGATCCGGAACATATAACGATAAAAACTGATTCAATAAATTCTTTTTCGCATGCAATGGCGGGCCTTTTAAGGAAATCATCTTTTCTGCCGAATAGACATAATCCGAATCACCCTCGTTGACATCCGATTCAATGGAGTAACCGTCGAAGGCGCTCAACCATTCCTCGGGAATCGGAAAAATGAAATCATAATTCTGCCCAATCTCAATCAGCTTTTGAACAGGCGATGTTCGAATATCTTGGGTCGGCATGAGAAACGGTCTCTCATCATATGTTTTCCCTGACAAAAAGATTTCCTGGCCATCATTTAAAACATGATAATCATGGGCTTGGCGGAAAAGATACAAATTAGCAAAGCTGTATTCAGATAAAAAGGTTGGAATATTTTTAAGGCGGTCATGCAGTAACGTTTTATGAGCTCGTGTTAATTTTTCACTTGTCATAAGGTACCTTACGTTATCCGACCCTATTCGGAAAGCCGGACAATGGTTCCCTTCTTCCGAGCCTGGTAAAAAGAATATTCCATCGCTTTTAAACCCAGGGCCAGATAGATAAAGGTGAGACCAAATCCTTTGAGCAACCCAAAAGAAAATAACGGTTTAAAACCAAAACTTGCGCGAAAGTATTCCAAGAAATAGGTGATCGGAATGAATTGCGCCAAAACATAGAAAAATTTCGGAAGAGTATTGACCGGATAATAAATTCCGCTGATGAGCATAAATAGATAAGCGAACATCCAGGCCGTGATTTCAGCCTTCTGGCCGAACATCAAGATAAGAACACTCACCAAAAGCCCTAACAAAAGGGCCGCGCTGAAAATTCCTAACAAAAACATGAACAGCATCCCGATCGACGGAAAATGAAACCCAAATAAAAAAACCGCGCAGATAGACAAAAAGACAAAGATGATGCTCCCCCGGACAATTCCAACAATCCAAGACCCAAAAAGGTTTTCACTTAATCCGACCGGAGCCAAAAACGTGTGTTTCATGCTTTTCGACCAGACTTCGTAAAGGAGGCTATAGGCCACATCCAATTGAGCCACTTGCAAAACCCCGGCCGCAATCGCTCCGGTCATGACAAAGGCCAGGGCCTGCTCGCGCAACTGTAAAAAATCCCCCAAAAGCCCAATCGAGATCAAACTGGTCAGCGGCCAGAAAACAAGTTCCATAAACGCAAAAAAATTGCGCACGGCAAATTTATAGTTACGATAAGTAAACGCAACCGATCTTTGCGCCCATAATCCGAACCTGCGTAGATCAAAAAATGATAACGGTCGTTTCTCTTTGGGGACCTCAGGGACTTCTTCACAAAGAAGGCTTAAAGAAGCCTGGGACTTTTCTTCCTCATGGGCAAGCTTTAAAAAGACTTCTTCGAGATTCGGTTTTCCTTCCATGATTTTTAGTTCGCCGGGCTTGGCTAAACGAAGCAACCGCCCATGGCGAATAAAAGCGATACGATTCGACATGGTCTCGGCTTCCTGCATATTATGGGTTGTTAATAAAATCGTCAGCTTTTTTTTGCGGAAGATGTCGAGGATCCGTTCCCGTATTTTTTTCGCCACATCCGGGTCAAGCCCGACCGTCGGTTCATCCAAAAAAATAATTTTTGGGTCATTCAAAAGGGCTTTAGCTAAAGATAATCTTTGTTTGGTTCCGCTTGAAAGCTCATCAAAACGTTGATTCGCAAATTCTTGAAGATCGAACATGTTAACAAGCTCATCAATTTTTCGCTTAAGCGAAGATCCTCGCAAACCATAAAGCAGCGCATAAAATGTCAGGTTTTCTTCAACAGTCAAACTCCAGGGAAAATTGGGGTGGCCTGAGGACATGTTTAAAATCTTCCTCAAGGACATGAAATTTCTCGAAACAAGCGGTATGCCGTTGATTTCAACCCGCCCGCAATCTGGTAAAAGCAAGGTTGAAAGGATATTTAAGAAAGTCGTTTTTCCAGCCCCATTGGGTCCTAATATCCCTAAAATTTCGCCTTCAAAGATCTCAAGATCAATCCCATCGAGCGCTTTGATTCTTTTAATCCCGCGTGTTTGCGAAATAAAGGTTTTCTTAAGATTTCGGATTTGAATAATCGAGCCCATTTTGCTCCGCTGATTAGTAATCGATGTTAACTCTCATCTGACATGCCTTGTGCGCAAACTATAACGGGTTATTCTACGATTTTAATCGTACCGCGTCAAATAATAGGTGAGGACACTTCATCAAATCTCTCTTAACTATTTTTATATCCTCCAAACGAAATATGATATAATTTTTTAAACTTCAAAGAATTCTGGAAAATTGTCCATGAAAAACATTGAGTCAATTCTAGACCGTTTTGGACTACTGATCCTCATCCTTATTGTCATTTTCCTGAATCTCCCCTTCTTATCCGACATCTATGTCCCGACACACGACACCCTGCTTTATTTTGAATATTTCTATTTTTTTTATAACGGCATCTTTACTCATAACGCAATCCCTCAATGGATGCCTTACGAATATTATGGGGTTCCGGCTCACCTGTATCAGATGGACGGGTTAACTCCCCTGTCCTATCTCATGATTTTTCTGGGAAAGTCTTTTCATGTTCAAAATGTTCTCTGGCTTTTCAAATGGGCCGATAAATATTGAAGCGAGAATCAATAGTGAAGGGAAATCATTTATAATGGAAATTGGCCCAAGAAGTGGGGGGCATTTTGTACCACAAGCAATTGAATACGGTACTGGCT
>CAZAPN010000099.1:0-6268 GCA_964487145.1 uncultured Planctomycetales bacterium
TATAGTTTCGGGACCTTAATGACTGTCCCTGGTTTTAACTTATTCGGATCTTTCAAAATATCTTGATTGGCTTCAAAAATTTTGTTCCATTTCCGATAGGTATCATAGAACTTCTTAGAAACCTTTTGAAGGGTATCCCCTTTTTCGAGCGTATATTCGGTAAAGCCCCTATCGATGCCTGATGACTCGACAACATAGCTTGGTTCTAAACGAGAAGAATCCGAAATAAACGGAACATCCAAGGCCTTGGATTCAAATCGCGGCTGACTCACTGGCTCAACAAATTCCTCGCGATATTGGCGAGGCATGGTTGTCTCGACCACCTGATCGACTCCGGACACATCACTCTCACGGATTTCTTTTTCAAACTCAACAACATAAACGGTCCTGGTCTTGCTCATCTTATCCGGATCCACCTGTTGGGGGGCCCCCGACAAATACCCGGCATTCCCCGTTAGGTCCTGATCCACGCGGTCTTTCACTTGTTTATAACCACGGACAGATACCCCGCAGCCTGCCGCAAAAATCACAAGAACAAATAAAATAAGTCCTTTGGTTAAATTACGCATCCGACCCTCCTTTTTTTAGACTGATGATTCCTAATTCTTTCAATTGTTTTTGGTCAACGAATGAAGGGGCTTGGGTCATCGGGCAACTTCCGGTCTGGGTTTTCGGAAACGCAATGGCATCCCGAATCGAATCCAGACCTAACATCATGGCCACAAGCCGGTCAATCCCATAAGCTACGCCCGCGTGCGGCGGAGCCCCGTATTCAAAAGCCTGCAACAAGAATCCAAAACGCTCTTTCGCTTCTTTGTCTTCCAGGCCAATAATATTAAAGATCTTATTCTGGAGTTCGCGATTATGGATACGAACAGACCCGCTTCCCAGTTCCACCCCGTTTAAAACCAAATCATAAGAACGCGCGCGAATCTTATCGTATTCTTGGCTCTCTAAGAACTTCGCATCCTCTTCATTGATCGATGTGAACGGATGATGTTCGCTGTCCCAGCGTTTTTCATCATTATTATATTTCAATAATGGGAAATCCACAACCCAAAGAAAAGAAAATTCATCCGGGTTTTTTCGGGTATCCGGTTTGTCCGAATGATATTTTTCCATGGCCTCTTTGTGCGTCATCCGTGGAAATGGGGTTGGGATGTCAATGCCCTTCACTTCCTTAAAGATCTCTTTAAAAAGCTGTTCGGAAATGGCCATAATGTCCTCTTCGGTGACAAAAGACATCTCCATATCAATTTGAGTAAACTCTGGCTGTCGGTCCGCCCGCAAATCTTCATCGCGAAAACATTTCACAATCTGATAGTAACGGTCCATTCCGCTGACCATTAAGATCTGTTTAAAAAGCTGAGGGGATTGCGGTAGGGCAAAAAACTCTCCGGGATTAAGCCTCGAGGGGACCAAAAAATCCCTGGCGCCTTCCGGGGTTGATTTGGTTAAGACGGGTGTTTCCACCTCTGCGAACTGGTGCCGATTGAGAAAATTACGGACGACCCCGCAAAGCTTGCTTCGCAAAAGCAAGGCACTGGCCACTTTTCCCCGTCGAATATCGAGATATCGATAAGTCAATTTTAATTCTTCATTCACTTCCAGTTGATCATCAATTTCAAAAACCGGAACTTTCGAGCGATTGAGGATTTCCAACTGCTCGGCAGCGATTTCGATTTCACCGGTTGGAATTTTTGAATTAATTGTATTCGCCGGACGGGGATTCACTTTGCCGGTGACTTTCACGACAAATTCAGGGCCTAATTCTTGAGCTAATTTATGGGCCTCCTTACCGACGCTAGGAATAAAAACAATTTGTGTAATACCGTAACGATCCCGCACATCAATAAAAATAAGTTTTCCGTGATCACGACGACGATGGACCCACCCACACAGGGTCACCGATTGATTGACATGGCTCTTGTTAATTTCACCACATGTATGTGTTCGCATCATAGCTTTTCTTTAATTACCTTTCCGACATCTTTGAGGGGGATTTTTTGTTGTTCGCCTTTCTGCATATCTTTGAGGGTCACCGCATCCTCTTTGAGCTCATCGTCACCCAAGATTAAAACATAATGGGCTTGAAGCTTGTCCGCAAGCCGCATCTGACTCTTCATGGAAGCTGTTTGATAATTCATGTCTGAAGCGATCCCTAAACGCCTCATTTCGTTGAGTAATAAAAATCCCCGGCGATAAGCGGATTCTCCCATGGTGACAACAAAGGCCTTGATAGAGGATTGGCTTTGGGCCGTGTTCGGGGTTTGCGCCAAAAGAAGTCGTTCTATCCCTAAGGCAAATCCCATGGCCCCGAGGTGGGGACCGCCTAACTCCTTAACAAGATTATCGTAACGACCGCCGGCCCCTAACGCATCTTGGCTACCTAACCCGGGATGAGAAATTTCAAAAACCGTATGGGTGTAATAATCGAGACCTCGAACAAGATACGGAGAGACTTCAAAAGAAATATTCAGGGAGTTTAAGGCTTCTTTCACTTTCGTAAAATACGCTTTGCTGGCTGTGCTCAAATGAGACTCAGCCAAGTCTAATTGATGAACAATTTTCTTACAAGGCTCATTTTTGCAATCCAGGATCCGAAACACGTTGCGTTCAAATCTTTGCTGACAATCCTCGCATAGAGAGGGGATATGCGCTTTTAATCGGGTTCGTAACCCCTGCGAAAGAGCCTGCTTATCTTCAGCTGAACCTAAACTGTTAATCTTTAATTTAAAACCTTCAATCCCTAAAGACTGAATTAAATAAACCGCTAATGAAATGACTTCCGCGTCTAAGAAGGGTTCTGAAATTCCAATCGCCTCCACCCCGACATGATGAAATTGACGTAACCGTCCCTTTTGGGGTCGTTCTCCCCGAAACATGGGACCGATGTAAAAAAATTTTGAGAGGGTCTCTCTCTTGTCGATATTATTTTCAATGTAAGAGCGGACAACCGATGCGGTCCCTTCCGGGCGCAGAGAAAATTGGCTGTCTTTTTCTTCCGTCGCGGGTTTGATATTCAGCATCTGCTTTTGAACGACATCACTAGTTTGACCCAAAGAACGGGCAAAAAGGTCCGTCTCTTCAAAAATAGGCGTGCGAATTTCTCGATAACCATAATTTTGCAAGATGTTCCGGGACATGCTTTCCAGCTGAGACCAAGGCAAAATCTCTTCAGGAAGGATATCATGTGTTCCGCGGGGGACAGAAAAATTCTTGGACATATTTCTAATAGGGTTAAGGGCTTCCTGTCCCGACTGAGGTCGGGACAGGAAGCCCTTTTTATTTATGAATTCTCAATGATAAATGGCTTTTAAATACGTATGTCGGATCCCGATTATTTAATCTTTTGCTTCATCTCTAAGCCGGGTTTAAAGATAACCACTTTGCGGGGTGGGACGGGAACACTTTCACCAGTGCGAGGGTTTCGACCAAATCGGGCTCGTCTTTCCTTGATCTTGAAAACTCCAAAGTTCCGAAGTTCAACCTTCTCACTGCGCACCAAACTGTCGACAATCACATCGAAAGTCTTTTGGACAATCTTCTTGACATCGACCTGCTTGATCCCGGTCATATCCGTAATTTTTAAAACAATATCTTTTTTGGTCATCGAAGCCACCTCCTAATCGTAAGTATAGTATCAACAAGATGTTACGGTGTCAAGAAAAAGTTTCCATAGGAAGGTAAAAATCAAAAATTTGGCAATATTTTCTTAGGTCTATATCGATAACGAAAATTTACTGGCATCAACCAACTTCTTGATTTCATCCATGAATTCCGCGCTCGGCGTAACAAAAAAATCTTCCCCCACTAAAATCTGTACACTTTTATAATTATCGGTGTCTAATCTTAAATAAACCGGAACTCTCCCTGGGTATCTTGATAATTGTTCTTTTAACTTTTTTAATCCCTCTCGATTCAAACCAGATAAATCCAAGCTTATGGAAGTAATCGACTTATACGCTTCATCAATAGGCTTAATATCATTAACCACAATTTTAGGTGAATTGTCACGAAAACTCAAACGGCCTTTTAAAATAACCACCTCTCCTTCGACCAAATATTTGGCTATCGTCACATAATTGGAGGGGAAAACAACGGCCTCGATTTCTCCGAGCAAATCTTCGACTTTCAAGATGGCCATGCGTTCATTCGTTTTGCGGGTCGTGGTCAACTTCACCGTATCAAGAAGTCCAACAAATTTAATTTCCTGGCCCTCGCTCGCTTTATATAAATCTTTCGTCGAATAATCCGTAAATTTTTTAAGTTCAACATCATAGCGATTCAATGGATGACCACTGATATAAAAGCCTAGAATTTCTTTTTCCGCGGCTAGGATCTGAAGCTGTGGCCACTCCGGGACGTCAGGAACGTCTTGAGATGTACTGCGGAAACTATTCATAGTCCCTTCCATTTCAAAGAACGAAAACTGTCCTGTGGCCTTTTCCCTTTGCTCTTTGGTTCCCATTTCGAGAGCTCTTTCCAAAATAGTCATTAGTTGTGACCGCCTTAATTTAAATTGATCAAATGCCCCACATTTAATTAAACTCTCTGTCACTTTCCGGTTGACCTGTCGCAAATCGACCCTCGAACAAAAGTCAAACAGCGATTGATACAATTTGCCTCCCCGATTTTGAACAATGCTCTCAATCGCTCCCGCCCCAACGTTCTTCACCGCAATCAATCCATAGCGAATCGTCTGTTGGTCAACCACGCTAAAATTCCCGACACTTTGATTGATATCTGGCGGTAAAATCGTGATTCCCATACTCTCACACGCTTTAACGTATTCGACCACTTTATCCGTATTATCTTTTTCGCTGGTCAGCAAAGCGCACATAAATTCAACTGGATAATTCGCTTTTAAATACGCCGTGCGATAGGAAATCAAGGCATAGGCCGCCGAGTGACTGCGATTGAACCCATACCCGGAGAAATAATCAATCAAGTCAAAAATCTTATTCGCCAAAACTTCATTAATATGGCTTTCTTTCCTACATCCCGCGACAAACTCTTTGCGCATCTGTTCCATGACCGCAGGATTTTTTTTGCTCATTGCCCGCCGCAAATGATCCGCTTGCGTCATGGTGAAACCCGCCAGGACGCTGGCAATTTTCATGACCTGCTCTTGATAAACGATGATCCCATACGTCTCCTTTAACACAGAGGCCAATTTCGGATGATCATAACGGACTTGGACTTCTCCTTTTTTCCGACGAATAAAATCTTCCAACATACCGCTTCCGATGGGGCCCGGCCGGTACAAGGCCAAAATAGAAATCAAATCTTCAAAACAAGTCGGCTGAATGCGTTTTAACAACTCGCGCATTCCTGAACTTTCCAGCTGAAAGATCCCATAACTATTGGCGCTGCCCAAAAGGGCAAAGGTCTTTTCATCATCAAAAGCAACGCGATTAATATCCAAATCTAAAGAATGGGTTTGTTTGATCAATTTCACGGTCTCATCGATAACCGTTAGCGTACGAAGCCCCAAAAAGTCCATCTTTAATAGCCCGATTTTCGCAATCCCATCCATGGAATAACCGGTCGTGATCTGGTCATCGCTCGTTTTAAAAAGCGGGACGTATTCTGTCAAAGATTTGTCCGCGATGACAACGCCTGCCGCATGAATTGAGGCGTGACGGTTTAATCCTTCCAAAACCATGGCGGTTTCAATCAATTGACCGGCCTGGGGATCCTCTTTCACTAGCTGAGCTAATTGGGGTTCGATTTCGACGGCCTTGGATAAATCAATGTTAGGATCCGCAGGAACCAGTTTCGCAATCTTATCGACATCGCCATAAGCCATGGCCATGACCCGTCCGACATCGCGAATCGCTGCCCGGGCCTGCATGGTCCCGAACGTAATGATTTGGGCCACATTATCTTTTCCATATTTATTGGTCACATACTCAATCACTTCCGGACGTCGTTCAAAGCAAAAATCAATATCAATATCCGGCATACTAATGCGCTCAGGATTCAAGAACCGCTCAAAAAGAAGTCCATATTTCAATGGGTCCAAATCGGTAATGCCCAAAAGATAGCTCACCAGGCTTCCGGCAGCTGAACCTCGGCCGGGCCCGACAGGGATTCCGTTTTGTTTGGCAAACCGGATAAAATCCCAGACGATTAAAAAATAACTAACGAATCCCATCTTTTTGATCGTATCGAGCTCGTGTTTAAGGCGAGATTCTATGTCGGGAGTTTGGGTTTCAAATCTTGTTTTGATCCCTTCCTGACAAAGGTCCTCGAGATATTGTTC
>CAZAPN010000100.1:0-6235 GCA_964487145.1 uncultured Planctomycetales bacterium
TTGCGTTCGTTCTTCCTTCACATCGCAGACACCGACAATATTAACATTGGGTAATTCGCCATACACTTTTAAATGCCTCGACCCGAGGTGGCCGATCCCAATAATTCCGAGATTAAGTTTATCCATAAAATGATATAAGGTTTTGAAATTCTTAGGGTTTAGAATGAAATGAAATTTTCTTCTTAATTATTGCCGTACTATAACAAATCCCTCGACAAAAGTCAATTGATATGCTAATATTCACCCCAACTTATGAAAGATTATATTAAACTTTTAGGTTTTTTGAAGAATCATGTGAAAGTCTTGGTCCTGGCCTTTCTGTGTATGGTTGTGGCCACCTTTTTTAATGGTTTCCAGCTTTCCCTTATTGTTCCTTTGACCGACAAAATCCTTTCCAAAAGCAAGATCATCTTTCCGGATAAGATTCCCGGCTTTTTTGCCAGTTTTATTGATCATTTGAACAACATGGATCCCATGACCATGCTCAAAATGATGCCCTTAGTCGTGATTGTCATGTTGATTTTAAAGGGCATCTTCAATTTCTGGTATGGGTATCTGATGAATGATGTCTCTCAGCGGATTATGCGTGATATCCGTTACCAGCTTTACCAAAAGATTCAAAATTTATCACTCGATTACTTCAGTAAAAAACGCAGCGGCGAACTCATTGCCCGAATAACCTATGATGTCCAAGTCATTGAGAATGCGATTTCCTATGGGGTGACTGATCTGTTTTGTCAGGTCTTGCAGATCATCATGTGTGTGGGATTTGCCTTCTTTATCTATTTTAAGGCGGCGTTCATTATTTTTGTTTTATTTCCTTTAGTGGCGTTGCCGATGAGACAGATCGGCCGCAAACTCCGAAAGCTTTCGAAAAGTTCCCAAGAAAAAATGGCCGATATCAATTCTTTGCTGGTTGAAACGATTTCCGGGGTCCGCGTGGTCAAGGCTTTTTCCATGGAAGACTATGAAACGCGGCGTTTCGGCATGAGGAATTATGATTTTTACAAGTTGAAAATGAAAACAATCCGACGGAATCTCTTAACAACACCGATCACGGAACTCATCGCCGGAATGTTAGGGGTTTTTATCCTTTGGTGGTTAGGGGCCAGGGTCATTAATGGGAGTTTCTCTTTCGGAGTTTTTGGTTTGTTCTTTGCTTCGCTGATGTCTATTATTAGCCCTGTGAAGAAACTCAGTAATGTTTATATCATTACCCAGCAGGCCTTGGCCGCAAGTGAACGCATTTATGAAGTTTTGGACACGCAACCGTCAGTGGTTGAAAAACACGATGCCACTGTTTTATCTACGATCTCCCAGGGCATTGACATTAAAAATGTGAGTTTCCGTTATGACGCAGAATCGGATATTGTATTAAAAAATATCAATTTGACCATTAAGGCCGGGGAACTTGTGGCCATTGTTGGCCCCACAGGTTCCGGGAAAACGACTTTGGCGAACTTGATTCCGCGTTTTTATGACCCTAGCGAAGGAACTGTTCTGATCGATGGCCATGATCTTAAAAATGTGTCGTTGAAATCAGTTCGCGGTCAAATTGGGATAGTGACACAGGAGACGATCCTTTTTAACGATACAGTCAAATCCAATATTGCTTATGGACACCTCGAAGCGCCCATGGCCGACATTGAACGGGCTGCCAATCGGGCTTTTGCTCATCAATTTATTATGGAATTGCCTCAGGGATATTACACGGTGATCGGGGATCGGGGATTCCGTTTATCCGGGGGGGAAAAGCAACGGATTGCCATCGCCAGAGCCATTTTGAAGAATCCCCCCATTTTAATCCTGGATGAAGCGACATCGCAACTGGATTCTCAATCCGAAAAATATGTCCAGGACGCCTTAGACGATTTAATGCAAGGAAGAACCGTTATTTGCATCGCGCATCGGCTTTCGACAATCCTCAAGGCAGATAAAATCGTGGTCCTTGAAGATGGCAAGATTATCGGGATGGGCCGGCATGAAGAATTGCTCAAAAGTTGCGGGTTATACGAGCGACTCTATAAGATGCAATTTAGTATATAAATAATTAATATTTTATATCAAAAGACGACCTTGTTAAAGATGGCCTTTTTGTGCCTTTTTGGGGCAATTTCTCAAAAAAAATTAAAAGTTGCAAAAAAATTGATTATTGGTTATACTATCTCGACAAAAATTCAGAAATAAACTGTTTTACAAAATGGAGGTAAAATGACGGATGAATTAATTAAGGAACTTCTGGAGGCTGGCGTTCATTTCGGCCACCAAACGAAGCGTTGGAATCCCAAAATGAAGAAATTCATTTTTGGGGAAAGAAGCGGTATCTATATTATTGATCTTGAGAAGACTGTCGAGTGCTTGAATCAGGCACGCGATTTCCTATATGACGTGGCGGTCAAAGGCGGATCCGTTCTTTTTGTAGGGACAAAACGCCAGGCTCAGGATACGATTGAAGCCGAGGCAAAACGTGCGGGCGTCTTTTATGTGAATAACCGTTGGCTGGGCGGGCTTTTAACCAATTTTCAGACAGTTAAAAAGTCTGTGGAGCGTTTAAAATCCCTGGAAAAAATGGGTGAAGATGGGACCTTTGATCTTTTGACCAAAAAAGAGGTCGCCAGCTTAAATAAAGAAAAAGAAAAACTTTTGAAAGATCTTCGCGGTATTAAGGAGATGAAGCAGCATCCTCAGGCGGTTTTTATCGTTGATACACAAAAGGAAGATAATGCCGTCCGTGAAGCCAACCGCCTTAAGATCCCTGTCGTCGCCTTGATCGATACAAATTCGGACCCGGATAAAGTCGATTTTCCTATTCCTGGCAACGATGATGCATTGAAGTCGATCCGTCTTGTCATTTCTTTGTTGGTCGACAGCATTCTTGAAGGCCGAAAGCAATTTACTATAAGCGAAAAGGCCCAGGAAAAAATTGATGCGGAAATCCAGGAAGAGTTAGCGAAATCCGGAGTCATTGACGAGGAATTAGAGTCTTTTGAAGAAACTCGGGATGTCGATGGAAAAGAAAAACGTGGTCCGACCAAAGTTAAGTTAAGTCGTGATCACCGAAAATAAAGGGGAAAGGAAGGTTTCATCATGGCTGTGACAGTTGATGCAATCAAGGAACTTCGTGAACTTACCGGATGCGGAGTTATCGAATGTAAGAAAGCGTTGGAGGAAGCTAAGGGCGATCCAAATAAGGCCAAAGAAATTTTACGTCAAAGAGGTATTGAATTAGCCGCCAAGAAGGCGACCCGGACAACGAAAGAAGGGCGCATTGAATCCTATGTGCATTTAGGAGCTAAGATTGGTGTCCTTTTGGAGGTCAATTGCGAAACAGACTTTGTTGCCAAGAATTCGGATTTTTGTGTTTTCACGAAAGATGTCGCTATGCATATCGCTGCGATATCTCCGCGATTCATCAAACGAGAGGATGTCCCCGCAGATGTCTTGACCGGAGAGAAAAACAAAGAAGAGTTTTATAAACAGAATTGCCTTTTAGAGCAACCTTTTATCAAAGATCAATCTCAGTCGATTCAGGATTACTTGAATTCGATTATTTCTAAGACCGGCGAGAATATTGTCGTGACCCGGTTTGTGCGTTATAAAGTCGGCGAAGCCGAATAAATTTTTTTGTTTGAAAATTTTTTTCGAAAATTCATTCCATGAAAACTGCCAGTCCAGAGAAGCCTGCATTTCAACGCATTCTTCTTAAATTAAGCGGTGAAGCTCTTCAGGGTCGTCAGTCCCACGGGATCGATGCCGAGATGTGTGCCTCGTTAGCTCGTCAGATAAAAGAGGTCCATGCCCTCGGCGTCAAAATTGCCATTGTCGTCGGAGGCGGAAATATCTTCCGAGGAAAAGTGGAATCGGAACGGTTCGGCCTCGATCAATCTGTGGCCGATTATATGGGGATGTTGGCGACCGTCCTCAATGGTCTTGCCTTACAAAATGCATTAGAAAAATTAGATATCCCTACCCGCGTCATGACAGCGATTGAGATGAACGCCATTGCCGAGCCCTATATTCGGCGTCGGGCCATGAGGCATTTGGAAAAGAATCGCGTTGTGATTTTTGTGGCGGGGACAGGAAACCCATTTTTTACAACGGATACAGCGGCGGCCCTGCGGGCCAGAGAGATGGACGCCAATGTCATTCTCAAGGCGACAAAAGTGGATGGTGTTTATACGGCTGATCCGGTCAAGGACAAAACCGCGAAAAAGTTTTCCCAGTTGAAATTTATTGATGTCTTAAAGAAAAATCTTAAAGTCATGGATGCCACGGCCATCAGCATGTGCATGGACAATAATATTCCGATTATCGTTTTCAACTTGACGGTTGTGGGGAATATCAAAAAGGCTGTGACGGGAGAAAAAATCGGCACCATCGTCCGATAGAAATCGGGAGGGGACTATGATTAAAGACGTGGTTCAACAGATTGAGACAAGAATGAAAAAGACGATTGAATCGGTCAGCCGTGAATTTTCCGAGGTTCGCACAGGAAGAGCCCAGCCAGGGCTTATTGAAGGCCTGCATATCGACTATTATGGAACACCCACCATGGTCAAGCAAGTCGCCTCCATCACTATCCCTGACCCCAAAACCATTGTGATTCAACCGTGGGATATTACGGCAATTCCAGCTATTGAAAAAGCAATCGGGTTGTCAAAATTAGGAATTACACCAATGAATGACGGGAAGATTGTTAGGCTTTCAATTCCTCCGTTATCGAAAGAGCGCCGGGAAGAAATGACCAAGGTCGTCAAAGAGATGGCTGAAAAGGGGCGTGTCTCTTTGCGGACTATCCGTCGGGAAGGCAACGAAAAGCTTAAACAGATGGAAACGGCCAAACAGATCTCTGAAGATGATTGTTTTAAAGCCCAAGAAACGATTCAGAAATTAACGGATAAATATATTCAGGATGTGGAAAAGATTTTGGAGTCGAAGAACAAAGAATTAACCGAGTTTGTTAAATAATCATTTTAGTGCCTGTTCTTTTAAATTTATTCGGAAAAATTTTTGACCCACTAGCTCATCTGGCAGAGCACTGCCCTTTTAAGGCAGGTGTGCCGCGTTCGAGTCGCGGGTGGGTCATTTAATTTTCCAAGCGATACCAGCATAGACCCAGAAAATGGATTCTATTGTTTTTATTTGAGGGCGGATGGCGGAACTGGTATACGCGCATGCCTTAGGAGCATGTGGGGAAACCCTTGGAGGTTCAAATCCTCTTCCGCCCATAACGATGGGTTGGGTTTTAAGTGTTAGGGATCAATGGACAAGAGATTTTTAAAGATTTCTCCCTTGATACTTGAGACAGAAAAAACAACATTTTTTTGGAAATATGCGGCGGTAATTCAGTGGTAGAATGCCTCCTTGCCAAGGAGGATGTCGTGGGTTCAAACCCCATCCGCCGCTTTTCTTTAAAGGAATCGATGAATAATCTTGCGTGACAAAGTCAGCAGTTAATTTGAAGGAGGGGGTAATGAAGATCAATGATTTTTTATGTCCTAAAGCGGTTGTCACCGACCTCAAAGGAGCCAATAAAGAAGACCTGATTAAAGAAATGGTAGGGCTCTTGGTCGATGCCGGCGCTGTGGATAAAAAAAACAAGGCCAAGTTGGTGGAAGTTCTTTTGGCGCGAGAAGCTTTGGGATCGACGGCGATTGGTCAGGGGGTGGCCATCCCTCATGGCAAATGTGAGTTCGTCACGAAATTAACGGCAGGTTTAGGTATCAGCAAAAAAGGTGTTGATTTCGATTCTTTAGACGGTGAACCCGCGTATATTTTCTTTCTTTTAGTGGCTCCTATCGATTCGGCCGGCCCTCACTTGAAGGCCTTAGCCAAAATTTCCCGTCTGTTAAAAGATAAGTATTTTCGAGAAAATTTAAGACAAGCCAAAGACGAAAAAGTCATCCTGAAGTTAATTGCCTTAGAGGATGAACGTTCCCCGATGTAAGAAACGGGCATGTGATTTTGTGAAGATGGCGTCTTAAGACACAGACTGTCTAGAAAAATATTCAAGATCTATTCCGAGATCAAAAAGGTTTTCGTCTATGAGAAATTTTCTCAAATGGCTTTATCCCCGCATGAGAGTCAAACGCTGGCTTTTCACGGTGTTATTGGGGATTTTTATCGTCGGCTCCGGAGCTGTTTTTGCGACCAATCAATATGGGATGGTCAGGTTCTTTGGCATTGTTATCATCTTTTGCGGAATGTTTTTTGTTGTTTTTGGTATGGGGAAGTT
>CAZAPN010000101.1:0-6221 GCA_964487145.1 uncultured Planctomycetales bacterium
ATTTACGACAATCGCCCCAACCATCCCAATGGCATAAAGAACAGATAACTTTATAATATCCTGTTCAAAAATCAAAACAAGGATGGGAATGGCAACCGATACCATCAAAGCAAGGCTTGGCATCCCAAAACGATTTAAGCGACCGAAGATTTGCGGAAGCTCTTTATCCTTGGCTAGTAAAAATTGGATGCTCACCAATCCTGAGATCGCGGTATTCGCGGCAGATAAAAGGACAAATCCAAAGACAATCGAAATAAAACAACCAAAACCTGGATTCACATAATGATTTCCCAGAACCTTTAACATGTCTTCCGTATGATTAGTCAGACCTGAAATCGCATTCATTCCAATCCCTAACAAAAATGTCAAAAGCGAAACTTCTAAGACAACAGGCCAAATTGCACGTTTTGATGTTTTTTCAACTGGTGTTACCATAATACCCGTCATATTCGCAATCGATTCAACACCTGACAACGCCAATACAATGCCGACAAACGTTGTCCAACTCGGAAGGAATCCTCCCTTAGGCATTTCAAATTTAACTTGAGGCAAGGAAGGAATTGTAAAAAAGAATAGTATTGTAGCCGAAACAAAAGCAAGAATAGCGATAACACTCGCGATATTTCCACCCTTTGTTGGCCCAAACCAATTGATTAAACCGATGATTAAAATCGCCAGACAAGCCCAGAAAACTGGATTCGGGACATTAAAATAATGAAACGCATCAAGAGTGCTTAAAGCCGCGGTCACAACATAATCAGCGATCAAAAGCAATGCTCCAAAAATAGCCAAAGACTGGGAATAATGCTTGGCCGAGGAATAAACACCCCCTCCATCGGGGTAAACCCGGCAAACGATTGTGTAACAGATGCCAACAAGGATCGTGAGAAGCGACATCATCCCCAAGAAGAACCAGGAGGCATGACCTGCCAAGGCAAAGGCAATTCCGAGAACGTAAGCTTTGCTGGTCCCCAAGTCTCCATAAAGCATGGCTCCCGCCTGGAACCATTTCAAGTCACGCGGTCGTTCAAAACGTTTTAATAAAACAGCCATTCTTCATCCTTCCCATAGAGAAAAACCAGAGAATCTTCTCTGGTTAAATCACTTTCTATCAAAAAATATGTTCTTAATCGTTAAAGGACTAACCGTCCCTCCCACGTCTTTCCTTTGAGCCACTAATGAGAGTCATTAGTAAAGTGGTAAATTAATACCTGGCCCCCTCTTTGTCAAGTCTTTTCTCGACTACCAATCCAGGCCAATTTTGGGTTCCTCATGGCCCGATAATCCCGCCATGGCCGGCTGTTCCCATAATCCTCGCTGAAAACTTCTGGCTTCTTCAAACGACCGTACAAGCTCTTTGTTATATTTTACGTTTGGCGGAATCGTCATAAGCGAGGCATACCCTTGTCTTACGATCTCAGCATTGATAAACATATCATCTAAAAAAAGATAGGCTAATAAGCGCCCATATTTGTCATGCTGTTGGGCATCAACCTCTAAACGGACTTTTTTGCCTTCGATCAAATTTTTAACAAAACGCTTCGACTCTTGGCCTAAGGAAACAATCGCTTGCAAAGCCTGACCACTTCTTAAGCTATCTCTCTGGGCTTTGGGATTTTCAGAACTTTCCGGAGCATCAATGCCAATGAGCCGAACGCGTTGACCGCTGGCGAGTTCCAAGCTGTCCCCATCAACGACCTTCCGCACAAAAACCTGCGGTGAGTCGGCCTGTCCCAAGGATCCTAAAGTCTTTGACGGATTTTGTTTTTTTGCCTGTTGCAATGAAAACAGGGGTAATGCCAAAAAAATGATAACCCCAAAAACAATCAACCAAGGATTTCCGGATGAACGGGGATATCTCTTATTTTTTTTATTTTTAAAAGACATATTTTAATTCTTCCCGAGAGATTGTTAATCGGCCAACACGGATCAAAACCCAAGAACCGTTGATTATTGAAAAATCATAAAAAAGATTATTTCTCAATCGTTAAGGAAGAATTTCAGAGATGAAAATCAAAAAAATCACTTTCAATGATGAAAATCCAAAGATGAGGGGTGATTCTGCAGCAACGTCTTCGATGAACGACTTTTGTCACAAAACAGCATGATATAATTAATTCATAGATGGTTTGATAATTACTTTATTATCGTATAAAATGTACTTATGCGAAACAAATTCTTTATGATTTTTCTCTCCCTTCCCTTAATTCTTTTGTACGGATGTTCTTCTTCGATTACCTCCATCACCCAAGAAACAGAATCTCTCCAGGGAGAGCCCTTTACCATTAATTACCCCATTGACTGGAGATTTAAAGGCATCATGGATCAAACGGCCGATAAACACATGCGATCAGCCTACCGTTTTTCTCACCCTAAAAATCGCAATTGTAACGTGACAATCGAAATGTTTCAGTCTCCGGACACGGCCAATTTGGGGCAACAGGATCTCAACCAAATCCTGGCAACGAAAATACGGACCTTACGAAAGACATTCACCAAGGAAGGCTATAAAAATTTTACGGCGGATACGGTTTCTTTAAAATTTGGCGGGACAGCTGCTGAAAAAATGATGGTAACAGCAGCCAAAGGCGAAAACGAACGCGAAGTCATTTTGTATATGATAGAAAGAAACGGCATTATTTATTTCGTAACCTACCAATGGTTCAGTCAGTGGAGCGACTCCGCGAAAGCTGATTTCCTTAAGCTCATCCATTCTTTCCGCCTCAAATAAATTCGCAATACCAAGGCGTGCGATTTCTTTACAAATACTCCTGAATCTGCTTCGCAATACTAATCAGTTGATCTTCGAACATCGGCTTGACGTTGGCAAAGTTGAGGTCAGCCACCGCATCGATCGGAATCAAATGGACATGAACATGTCGAACCTCTAATCCGGCCACAACCACCCCGATCTTGGCACAAGGCACCGCCTCCCGAATGGCCTTAGCTACTTTCTTCGAAAAAACCATCAATCCATTCATGGTTTCATCATCCAAGTCAAAAAAATAATCTACTTCTTTCTTAGGAATAACGAGGGTATGACCTGGCCGGACAGGTTTTAAATCCAAAAAAGCCAAATAATGATCATCTTCCAAGATTTTATGACAGGGGATTTCGCCTCGAATAATTCTCATAAAAATTGATGACATAAAAACTCCTTAAGAATGAGACCGTGTCAGACAACGAATAAAACACCTAAACGCTTCTTAGTCTGACACGGTCTCACATAGAAGAATTAATTAATTGGATGGGGTTAAAACACCACCCGTACTAATCGTAAACGTTGTCGTCCCTGATGTCCCTACCGTCACTGGTGTTGCTGTAAACGTATAGGCTGCCCCACTACCAAAATCACAAGCATAACCAAAACCAGAAATGGTCGATGCGCAATATTCTTTGTTGATATAGGGCGGTGTCGCTGTGGTCAAGGATGTGATTTGTGCCGGATAGTTTCCTGAATTCGCGGTCGCAAAAGTTTCAGAGGCTGTTGACAATGTACGCAGAGTACTCTTTGCTAGGGCATCATTCGCCGAAATCTTAGCTCTCAAAAGATTCGGGATTGCAATGGCTGCTAACAAAGCAATAATCGCAACCACAATCATAATTTCCACCAAGGTAAACCCTTTTCTATTCATAAGAACGCCTCCTTTCTGAATAAAAATTAAGCTAATAATACTTGGCAAGGCGCACTGCTTCTAAAAATTAATCCCAGTCTATCAACAAATCGCCTCAAATGAATTATTAGCCTTATCCTTTTTTATTTTATTTGAAAACAAGGCCTCACGCAATTCAAAATATCAAATTGTTTATTTTAGGATAAAAACCTTCCTTGGTTTTATGCCGAATCATTCAGGCTGACATAAATACAACTCATAAAACCCACACTGAAACTTTAAAAAAGTGTATATATAAACGGGGCAACAGCCGAGCTCTGGGCAAAAACAATCAAAAGACTCAAAAGGACCAAAATGATGATAATGGGAGCTAACCAATAACGTTTACGGATTCTTAAAAAATCCCAAAATTCTTTTAAAATCGATAATTTGGACATTGTGTCTCCTTTAATGAGCGCATAAGTTACGCGATAAATGAGGCCAAGACTTACGGATGACGGTCAAAGACCGCCTAACGTAAGTCTGTGGCCGAATTTACCCCAAGCCTAAAAAGGGCTCTGGGTAAAAAGGCCTAATGCTTATGTCGCGTTGCTCCATAAGCGTAATGCCTTTTAAAATGAGCGTAACTTAAAGCGCGAATTAATCCCGCGAGCCCCCTATGGGCGAGCGGGAAAACTTATTTTAAAATTGCTGATGGTAACGTTCATGGCCACGCGTTTCCGGTTTTCGATCTTGCCAGTAAGACACACGATCCAGCTCGAATTTGCGATCCAAAAAATCTTTACGCAATAGACGCAAAATAAGACCGATCGGTGTAAACAAAAAATAAAAAATAATCACAAGGATGAGCGTGGATACAATCTCACCAATGAAAAATGCGACCTTCATCCAAACCCGATAGACAGATTTCAAGAAATCCAAACGGGTCAACGTCAATATCAAAAAGAAGAAGGCCAAGCCAAGGAAGAGAAACACATTCACACCAAGGCCGTGTTTCATCCATAAACGAGTCGCGATAAACGCAAAAATAATCGTCAACCCATAACCGAAAACTAACAAATTTTTTTTCTCTTTTTTCAGGTCTTGTTGCATGGTTTAATCCAGGATCCTTGAAATTTCAGCCAACTTGTATTGATCCCGACGGGGTTGTTGAGTTTTATCGAAAATATAATTCCCCATCACCAAAAAATCAATATTCGTACACATAAAACACCGATAAGCATCATCCGGAGTGCAGACAATGGGTTCACCACGGACGTTAAATGACGTATTAATAATGACGGGGCACCCCGTCAGCTTATCAAACTCTTTAATGACATTATAAAATAAAGGATTTGTATCCCCAGTGACCGTATGAAGTCTGGCGGAATAATCCACATGAGTGACAGCCGGAATAGTTGAGCGTTTGATTTTTAATTTATTGATCCCTTCTCTTTTTTCATTTTTTGATTGAGAAAGAATTTTATTCTGATTGACCTGGGCCACGCAAAGCATATAGGGGCTTTCCCCCATGATGTCAAAATAATCCCTCGCTTTCTCCTTTAAAACACTCGGGGCAAACGGCCGGAATGATTCGCGAAATTTAATTTTCAAATTCATGACCGATTGCATTTCCGAAGACCGCGCGTCTCCGATAATGCTGCGCGAGCCTAAAGCGCGGGGCCCGAATTCCATGCGCCCCGAAACAAGCCCGATCACTTTTTCCGAGGCAATCAATTGCGCAATCCGTAAAGGAAGCTTATCGGCCTCGACCTTTTCAGCAACAACACCTTTGGATTTGATAAAATCCGCAATAGTATCATCATAATTCGGGCCTAAATAAGAACCCTTTTGTTTATCATGAACATTATCACTGACCCGAGGTTTTCCCAAGTATCTATGCCAAACAACAAAGGCGGCCCCCAACGCGGCACCGGCATCACCCGCCGCCGGTTGGATCCAAACATTCTTGAATTTCCCTTCGCGTAAAATCCGGCCATTGCCGACACAATTGAGGGAAACGCCTCCGGCTAAACATAAATTTTCCTTTTTCGTCACATCATAAACATGAGCCGCCATCTTTAACATAATTTCTTCGGTGACATCCTGAATCGAACGTGCCAAATCCATATCTTTTTGAGTCAAGGGAGATTCAGGTTTACGGGCTGGTCCACCAAAAAGCTTATGAAAATGTTGGCTCGTCATGGTTAGTCCAGCGCAATAATTGAAATACTTCATATTCAATTTGAAAGAACCATCAGGCTTAATATCAACCAATTCTTTTTTGATCAAATCCACATAAAGGGGTTCTCCGTAGGGAGCTAACCCCATCAACTTATACTCCCCCGAATTAACGCGAAATCCCGTGTAATAGGTGAACGCCGAATACAAAAGTCCCAAGGAATGGGGAAAGTGGATTTCCTTGAGCATTTGAATCTTTTCTCCTTCGCCATAACCAAAACTCGACGTGGCCCACTCCCCCACGCCATCCATGGTTAAAATGGCGGCCTCATGAAACGGCGACGGGTAAAATGCCGAAGCGCAATGAGACTCGTGGTGCTCGGGGAAAAGGATTTCACCCTTAAAGTCGAGCTCTTGCTGAATCAAATCTTTCAAAAAAATTTTTTC
>CAZAPN010000102.1:0-6166 GCA_964487145.1 uncultured Planctomycetales bacterium
CAGGGGGAGCTCATCCAAAGTCAAAAAATGGCTGCAGTCGGGAGTATTTCTTCGGGAATCGCCCACGAAATTAAAAATCCTTTGGCGATTATTTTGCAGGGGACCGAACGCATCGAGAAGATCCTTGATAAAACACAAGGAGAAGGGCGCGAATTTGTCGAGATGATCAAGAATGCGGCTACCCGGGCTAATAAGGTCGTCGGCACACTCTTGAACTTCGCGCGTGCCACCAATATTGAATTGAAACCTGTTAAAATTGAGAATATGATTGAAACCGCCGTGACACTCATTACTGCTGAGGCGACTGAGCGACATATTGAAATTCAAAGGAATTATCACCATGGGGATTCGTTCATCTTGGGGGATAATATCGCGCTTGAACAGGTTTTTTTTGATCTTTTTGTCAATGCCATGGATGCCATGGGGTCTCAGGGAGGAAAAATTAATATTACGACAAAAGTGTCACATGGAAAGGGGGATGGTCATAAACCGAGCCTTGTCATTGAAGTGGCGGATACAGGATGCGGCATTCCCGAAGAAAATATTGGCATGATGTTTGTTCCTTTTTTTACGACCAAAGAGATCGGGAAGGGAACAGGTTTAGGGTTGAGCACAGTTTATTTGCTTTTGCAACGACATCATGGGAAAATAGAGGTCAAGAGTCAAATGAATCAAGGGACAACTTTTATTATACATTTACCTGTTTATAAAGATCACAGATAGAAGGAGGAAAAGTTATGGCTGATAAAGTGAGGATCGTTATGATTGATGATGAACCGGAGTTGTGTCTTTTGGTTAAGTCAAACTTGGAGGATACGGGAGAGTTTGAGGTCACAACGACTTCCGATCCGTTGACTGCCGAGAATTTATGCCTGCAACAAAAACCAGACCTAATTTTGTTGGATAATGTTATGCCAGCAAAAAAGGGAGAAGAGATCGCGAAAAGTCTTAAGAAAAATCCGGAAACAAAGAAGATCCCGATCATCGTCGTGAGCGGTAAAGGTGAAATGATTTATGATAAGAAGAAAAAGCAGTTCCAATGGCAACCCTCGAATCCCATGGCGAAGCAGCGGGGAAAAATTATTGATGAAAAAAGCCCTGAGCGAGCAGCTGCGGCCTATGGGGTGGAAGATTATATTTCGAAGCCATTCACAACTGAACTTTTGATTGAGGTTATTAAGGGTGTCCTCGAACGCTGTAAAAAGTCTGCAAGCGACGAAGACGAAGAGCCAGGCGTCGGTGCGGTTTAATCATTTTGTAAGATTTTGATGGAGAGGGAATACATGAGAAATCGAATTATTTCGGTCATCGGCCTTTTTTTGATTTGCGTCAGTTGTTCGAAAATCAGTTGGGTCTATTATTATAATGCCGATTATAATTTGCGGATGAAATATCCAACCGATTGGACTTTGAATAAGGATTTTCCAGACTCCTTAGCCTTTTTTATTTCGCCAAAAGATAACGAAACAGATGACTTTTTGGAAAATGTGAGTATCGTTGTTCAAGACATAACAGATAACCCAAGAAATTTGGAGGAGTATACCGACGTTTATCTTAAGCATTTGAATTTTATTCTTAAACGGATGAAAATTACCGAATCGAGGAAAGACAAACTGTCAAGAATTTCTGCTTATCGAATTGTTTATGAGCTTGAAGGTTCTCAAGGGATTTCTATTTTTACTCAGGTTTGGACGATTCGTAATAATAAAGTTTTTATCATTACTGGAGCATCAACAGTCAACCAGTATGAGAGTTTTAAGAGAATATTTGAAAAGATGTTGAAGTCTTTTATGTTTATAAAAGACTGATTTATTTAATTCTTTGATTGCGAAGCATAAATAATTTGATAGTCAATTAATATTTCCCCTATGGATGACGTTTCAAAATCATCAAATAAAATCTCTCTCTTAAAGCAGATCCCCATTTTCAGTAAATTGAATTGGTTTGATTTGCGCACGGTTTCCAATAAATGCACATTGGTGGAACATAAAAAAGGGGATATTGTTTGCCGTCAAGGAAATCCTCCGGACGGCTTTTATTGTCTTATTTCGGGTCGGTTATTGGCGTACATTACTAAAGATGGGCTGAAGACACAAGTTGAATTTATTCATCGCGGGGTCTATTTTGGGATTATTTCCCTTTTGACCGGAGAGAATCATTCGCTTACTTTTGAGGCGATTAATGATTCGCTTTTGTTTAAGATAGAAAAGGACGATTTCTTATCGATTCTTAAGCAAATTCCCTCCTTAGGAGTTGAATTTAGCCGTAGCCTTTCACGCCGACTCAAACGTAAGGAATTAAATGTAAAATCTGTTTTTGAGAGTACGGTTATTTCCATTTATAGTCCTGTGGCCGGGGTTGGGAGTTCGACTTATGCCCTTAATCTGGCTTTAAGTTTGAGAAAAGAAACCGGAAAAAAGGTTGTTTACGTGAGCATTGATACGAAGTCCCAGGATCAGGGGAAACAGACGGGTTTTTCAACCGTTCCCGCCTGGAGAAAAAACCCGATCGCTTTTGAGAATATTATTGGGGATGACCGAAAGATTTTGCAGAGTGTTTTAATAAGTGATTCTTTCCCTGATTCGTTGAATATTATTTTTGACCCTCAAAATTTTTCGATCATTAATCGGATTGGTTATTTTGTCAGTATTTTAGCGAATGATTATCATTTTGTCGTTGTTGATCTTCCTAATCAAATGGATGAGATTGTTTTAAAAACGTTAATACAATCCGATGTCGTGCAGATTGTGACGAATGATGATGTGAAATCGTTAATGCCGGTGACCCCTGTTTTGGAAAAGATTAAGGCTGGCTTAAAAGAAGGTTTTTCCCCTGAGCGTGTTCAGGTCGTTTTGAATTGTTTATCTCGGGAATGTCGAATCAATGGGAAAGCTGTTTCGAAAACGATCAATTATCCTGTCAGCCTGATTCTTCCTTTTTTTGATTTAAACGATCAGTCGATCCCAATCGAGAATCAAAATTTGATGGTTCATACTCCGTCGTTAGATAGTCCCTATAATCTTGCTGTGAAATCGATTGCGAGAAAGATTGGGGGAGTGATGGTTGGCCTTGTTTTAGGGGGAGGGGCAGCTTTGGGGCTGGCTCATATCGGTGTTATCAAAGTTTTAGAAAAGGAGAAAATCCCGATTGATATTGTCATTGGAAGTAGCATGGGAGCTTTGATTGCGAGTCTTTGGGCGACAGGAAAAGATTCCCAAGCTCTAGCCAATATCGCGATTGAATTTAAAGAGCGTTCAGCCATCTTTCGCTTGCTTGATCCTATTTTTCCCAAAGCCGGGATCATCGGTGGGTATGCGATTATCCGTTGGCTTAAGAAACATTTGGGGAACAAAACCTTTCAAGATGTTGAAAGGACCATCAAGGTCGTGGCGTATGATTTAGCCCAGCGGGAAGAATTGATTATTGAGGAGGGGCCGATTATCGAAGCTGTCCGGAAAAGCATTGCGATCCCTGGCGTGATGGAGCCGATTGTGGCGGGAGAGCGCTTAATCATCGATGGAGGAATTTTAAATCCCTTACCCACGAATGTTTTAACACCAGCCGGAGTCAATAAGGTTATTGCGGTGAATGTCTTGCCATCACCTGAAGATGTTTTACGTGGATTAGAGATTAGCCGCAAAAAATATCAGGAGAAATTAGCGATTAAATTTACGACTTCTCCACTTAAATTTTTACGTTCAAGATTTTCTATCTTTCTCGAAAAGCTTTTTTATCCGAATATATCCGATATTATTGTCCGAAGTTTGCAAGCGACGGGGTATATTATTGCTGAGCAGAGTGCTACCCATGCCGATGTGACCATTCATCCGGATTTAGCGGGGATAGATTGGTTTGAACTTTATCGGGGAGAGGAACTCATTAAAAAAGGGGAGGAGGCGGCCTTAGGTCAGTTGCCAGCCATCAAGAAATTGGTGACAGAGTTCGCCTAAAAAACTGAAAAATTTTTTGAAATATTAAAGAGGAGGATGACATGAAAATATCTTTTTTGTCTTTGAGAAAAGGTCTTCAAAATGCCGTTCAATTGATTTTTATTGGGGTTTTGGTCTTTCAGGTTTCGGGTTGTGCTTTGCTTTTTGGCGCAGCTGCAGGCGTTGGAGGATTTGCCTGGGTTAAAGGCAAACTCGTTAAAGACATCAATGCCCCCGTGGACAAAGTTCACAATGCCGCGTTAGCTGGATTGAAAAAGTTGGAATTGCCAATCACATTAGATAGAAAAGATAAATTTACCGCCAAGATTGAATCAAAATTTGCCGATGGTACGAATGTGTGGGTTGATATTGATTCTGTGACCGAACGCACTTCTAAAATTCATATTCGTGTCGGCGTGTTAGGCGACCAAGAACGATCAAGTCGCATATTGGCATCAATTGAAAAAGCCTTATAATCTTTCAAAAACGGGCATGTCTAAAGTTCATAAAATTAAGCGACCTTGGGGAGAGTATCAGAAATTCTTTCAAGAGCAAGGCGTATGGGTCAAAAAAGTTGAGATCAAACGAGGGGCTCGGATCAGTCTTCAAAAGCATTTTAAACGTTCTGAGAAATGGATTGTGGTTCGGGGAAAGGGTGTGGCGATTGTTAACGGTAAGCGGTTTTTGATTAAGCCAGGGTCAGTTGTTGATGTCCCCTTGAAAGCAGTCCATCGGATCGGCAATACAGGGCAAGGCACCTTAGTTTTCATTGAAGTGGCGTGCGGTCGTTTCCTGAGTGAAAAGGATATTGTGCGATTTCAGGATGATTATGAACGATAATCTGCGTCATTCGTGATTTTTGTCTTTGCAGAATTTTCCCCGAATTTTCTAAAAAATTCTGAGAATATTTGACATTTGACGAGCGGATGCTTATAATTATGCGAATTTTAGCGCATGATGTTTAGGCATTCTTAGATTGTAAATATGATGGGAAGGATATGATGAACGTAAGACATAAAAAAATTCAAAATTGGGTTCAAGAGATGGCGGCCATGTGCCAGCCTGATCGCATTGTTTGGATTGATGGTTCTGAATCGGAAAAAAAACGATTGACTCAGGAAGCCTTTAAGACGGGTGAGTTAATCGAGCTTAATCAAAAGAAATTGCCTGGTTGCGTATATCACCGTACTCATCCCAACGATGTTGCGCGGACAGAACATCTGACCTATATCTGCACCCCTGAAAAGGAAGAAGCCGGCCCGAATAATCATTGGATGGCTCCTGTGGAGGCTTATCAAAAAGCGAGAGATATTTTCACTGGCTCCATGAAAGGCCGGACCATGTATGTTATCCCGTTTTCCATGGGGGATGTGGATTCTCCTTATCGTAAAATTGGCGTTGAGTTGACTGATAGCATTTATGTTGTTTTGAATATGCGCATCATGACGAGCATTGGAAAAGAAGTTCTCCAATCCCTTGGTGAGACTGGAGAGTTTACCAAATGTTTACATGGTAAGGCGGACTTAAATATTGATCGACGTCTTATTCTGCATTTTCCTCATGACAACACTATCTGGAGTGTCGGTTCTGGCTATGGTGGTAATGTTTTATTGGGGAAGAAGTGTCTTGCTTTGCGTATTGCCAGTTTTATGGCCCAGAAAGAGGGTTGGTTGGCAGAGCACATGTTAATTTTGGGCATAAAGCGTCCCGGTAAAGAAACCAAATATATTGCGGCTGCTTTTCCGAGCGCTTGTGGCAAAACAAATCTTGCGATGTTGATTCCCCCAGAGCTTTTTAAGAAAAAGGGTTATGAGATTTTTACGGTTGGGGATGATATTGCTTGGATGCATCTGGATGATAAGGGGGTTTTGAGAGCAATAAATCCTGAAACAGGATTCTTTGGTGTGGTTCCCGGGACGAATTCCAAATCCAATCCCAATGCCGTAAAGACTATTCGGAAAAATACGATTTTTACAAATGTCCTTCTAAAGAGCGATAAAACAGTCTGGTGGGAAGGGGCGGATGGTGAGCCAGCCCAGGAAGGAATTAATTGGGAAGGAAGACCATGGAAGCCAGGTATGGTTGATGAAAATGGCAAGAAAATTTTTGCGGCCCATCCCAACAGTCGTTTTACGGCGCCTATCTCTCAGTGTCCTTCAGTTTTGAAGGGGAAGAAATATCGTATTGAAGGAGTTCCCATTTCTGCAATTATTTTTGGAGGACGAAGAGCCAGCTTA
>CAZAPN010000103.1:0-6154 GCA_964487145.1 uncultured Planctomycetales bacterium
GTCCTTCCCCCGCCTGAGGCGGGGGAAGGACACCCCAAATCCTCGCCCACGAAGGTGTTGACGCTCCTAGTCTTTTGTGATAGTTTATGGCAATGATTCCATCTCAAATTCAGCATCTTAAAGACAATATTGCTTCGGTCTGTCAACGTTTAGGACGAAATCCCCAAGAAGTCACCATTGTTGCTGTCACCAAATTTGCCCCGGTTGAATTGATTGAACAAGCCTTGGCTTGCGGGGTCACTCATATCGGTGAAAACCGCGTTCAAGAAGGTGAAAAAAAATACCTGGGTTTAAGTCAAAAGTCCATCGTTAAACATATGATTGGGCATTTGCAGACGAATAAAGTCAAAGATGCCTTAAACGTTTTCGATGTGATTCAGTCCGTCGATAGCTTGAAATTAGCCTTAGCGATTCAAAAAGAAGCTGCCCTATTAAAAAGAAGGGTTGAAATTTTTGTTCAAGTCAACACTTCTCAAGAAGAACAGAAATTTGGCGTTAATGAAAAGGACGCAATTCCCCTTGTCAAAGAAATTTCAAAATTGGATAATATCTTCATCTCAGGATTAATGACTATTGGCCCTTTAAGTGAAGATGAGATAGCGATTCGCGGGTGTTTTCAAAGATTGCGGGCTTTGAGAGATTCCATTCAAAATGATTTTAGTCATCTCCAGAACGTTTCGATGAAATTTTTATCGATGGGCATGACCAATGATTATCCTATCGCACTTGAAGAGGGAGCTAATATGTTGCGCATAGGACGGGCCATCTTTGCAACGCATTCGTAATTCGTAAGGGGTTCATCCATGAAAACAATCGGTATTATTGGCGGCGGAAATATGGGAGAGGCCATCCTCTCGGGTGTCGTGGGGCATTATCATGTCCTTGTCTGCGAAAAAGAGCATTCTCGCCAATCGTATTTAAAGAGAAAATATAAGATTGCCTCTTCGACTTTGCGTGTTCTGTTGAGAAAATCCGATGTCATTATTTTGGCTGTTAAACCGCAGGATTTTGATTCTATCCTCAATGAAATGAAGGATGGGGTTTTAGCCAAACACCTGATCATTTCTATCGCGGCAGGGATTTCAACCAATTACATTGAAGCGTCGTTGAAAAAGAAGGTTCGGGTGATTCGGACAATGCCGAATCTCTTGGCATTAATCGGTCAATCCGTCACAGCTGTTTGTCGCGGGAAATATGGCACAAAAAATGATTTAACCTTGGCCTGTAAAATTTTTAATCATATCGGGCAGACTGTTGTTGTTAAAGAAGGTTTAATCAACAGCGTGACTGCTGTCTCCGGAAGCGGTCCGGCGTATCTATTTCTTTTTATCGAATGTCTGATAAAGGCAGGAGAAAAGATTGGTTTAAATGAGGCGTTAGCCTGTCAGTTGGTTCTGGATACCTTAAAAGGAAGCATCAATCTCCTTCAGCAGCAAAAAGCAGATCCGGCACAGTTGCGTGCCCGCGTGACATCAAAAGGCGGAACCACGCAAGCAGCGATAGAAGTTTTTCAGAAGAACAATTTTGAAAAAATTATTTTGCAAGCTATTCAGGCGGCTCGAAAAAGGGCAAGGGCGTTAACTCGAGCCCGGTAATTGACTCGGGAAAAGGGGGCGTAAGACCCTCTCGTCATTTCATGACGCGGGGTTAATTTGCACATTGATTTACGCTCCTTTTAAAAGGCATTACGATTATGGAGCAATGCGACATAAGCGTTAGGCCTTTTTACCCCGAGCCCTATTTGGGCTCGGGGTAAATTCGGCCGCAGACTTACGTTAGGCGGTCTTTGACCGTCATCCGTAAGTCTTGGCCTCATTTATCGCGTAAATCAAGCGTTCATTAAAGGAGGGTGTCGTGAGTAAAGTCGGCATTATCGGAGGTAGCGGTCTTTACAACATGGAAGGCATCAAAAATTTAAAAGAGATTAAAATCAAGACCCCGTTTGGAGATCCATCAGACCTCTATATGACAGGGGTTTTGGAAGGGACCGAAGTTGTTTTTCTTCCTCGTCATGGCCGCGGGCACCGCATTTCTCCAAGTGAAGTTAATTATCGGGCCAATATTTACGGGATGAAAAAAATGGGTGTGCAGGCGATCCTTTCCGTTTCGGCCTGCGGAAGCTTAAAAGAAGAAATGAAGCCGATGGATTTTGTGATTCCCGATCAATTTATTGACCGGACCAACGTTGCCCGAGTCATGACGTTTTTCAGGGGAGGCATTGTCGCGCACGTGGCCTTTGCTGATCCCATCAGTCCGGAACTCGCGCAAATTTTATTTCAGAGTGCCAACAATTTAGGTTTAACGGTCCACAATAAAGGAATTTATTTGAACATGGAAGGCCCGCAGTTTTCAACCAAGGCTGAATCGCATCTTTATCGGCAGTGGGGTGTTTCGATTATCGGGATGACGAACTTAGCCGAAGCGAAACTTGCCCGCGAGGCCGAAATATCTTACGCGACACTTGCGGCCGTCACGGATTACGATTGCTGGCATCCTGATCATGACAGCGTCACGATCGAAATGATTTTAAATAATTTGAATAATAATATTGCTAACGCAAAGAAAATTTTAAGGTTAGCTATTCCTCAGGTCGGTAAGATTAAAAAGTTTAGTGCTGAAGGAGCTCTCAAATTTGCCATCGTGACCCCGGGTAAACTTGTCCCTCCTAAAGTCAAAAAAGATTTAAAAATCATCATCGGAAAGTATATCAAATAATATGGAATATCGTCATACACTCAACTTGCCCGATACCGCGTTCGGGATGAAGGCGAACTTAGCTCAACGGGAACCGCTTTTTCTTGACCAGTGGAAAAAGGAAAATCTGTTCGGACAAATTCGTGCCAAATCGAGAAAATCGAACAAGACATTCATTCTGCATGACGGGCCACCTTACGCTAACGGCCATATTCACATCGGCCATGCCTTAAATAAAATTCTCAAAGATTTTATCGTCAAATATAAAACTATGCAGGGGTTTGATAGTTTGTATGTCCCGGGATGGGATTGCCATGGTCTTCCCATCGAGCATCAGCTTTTCAAGGAATTAAAAACAGATAAATCGAAAGTCGAATGTGTCGATTTCCGCAAGAAAGCCCATGATTATGCGAGGAAGTTTGTTGATATCCAGCGCGAAGAATTTAAACGATTGGGTGTTTTTGGAGATTGGGACAATCCTTATTTAACGCTCACCCCTGAATACGAATATTGGATTTTAAAATCATTGGCTACGTTAACAAAAAAAGGATATGTCTATCGCGGATTAAAACCTGTGAATTGGTGTATCCACTGCGAAACCGCCTTGGCAGAGGCCGAAGTCGAATATGAAAATCATTCATCCCCGTCCATTTATGTGAAATTCAAGGTAAAGAATTCGAATGTTTTGCCGGGGATCCCAGGCGGATTGCCGGTTTATCTTCTTATTTGGACAACGACCCCCTGGACATTGATTGCTAACGTCGCCGTCGCGGCCAGGCCCGATTATCAATATGTTTTAGCGCAAGTGGGCCAAGAAATTTTGATTCTGGAAAGTTCTTTGGCACAAAATGTTTTTGCTAAAAATTCGCTTAAGGATGTCCGGATCATCAAGGAAATTCCTGGTGAAGATTTGAAAGATTTATTGTACACGCATCCTTTTCAATTGAGAGACAATTGTCGGGTTGTTTTGGTGGATTATGTGACGAAAGAGGAGGGGACCGGTTTGGTTCATACGGCCCCGGGCCATGGTCTGGAAGATTATTTCGCTGGACAAAAATATCAATTGGAAACAATCATGCCGGTTGATCATCGTGGACGGTTTACGGATTATGCCCAAGAATTTGCCGGATTAAATATTTTTCAAGCGAATGAAAAGATCCTTGAAAAATTAAAAACATTAGGATTGTTGTTTTACTCTGATCAATTAGCCCATTCTTATCCGCATTGCTGGCGTTGTAAAAAGCCGATTATCTTCCGCGCGACAGAACAGTGGTTTCTAAAGATTGATCATAATAAATTGCGTGATGAATTGATCCAAGTGATCGATCAACAGGTCCAATGGATCCCTGCGGCAGGCCGGGAACGGATTTCGAGCATGGTGTCTTTGCGTCCGGATTGGTGTTTGTCCCGACAGAGATATTGGGGGGTTCCCATCCCTGCCGTTACATGTCAAGGATGTAAGGGGCAGTATAAATTATTTCCTGAAATTATTGAAAGTTTCGCTGAGTCGGTTCGAAAACACGGAACAGATGAATGGTTTCAAAAAGACATAAAAACTTTTATTCCCTCGGGATTTGTCTGCCCCGATTGTCATGGGACTGAATTTGAAAAAACGAATGACATTTTAGACGTTTGGTTTGATTCTGGCGTGAGTCATCAGGCGGTTGCCAAGGCCATGATGAAAGTTGCTTTGCCGGTTGATTTATATTTGGAAGGTTCTGACCAGCATCGCGGATGGTTTCAGTCGTCTTTGATCCCATCTGTTTGCATGGACGGGAAAGCCCCCTATAAATCAGTCTTGACCCATGGTTTTGTTGTTGATGGCCAAGGCCGCAAAATGTCCAAATCATTAGGGAATGTTGTTTCTCCCCAAGATGTGGTCCAAAAATACGGAGCTGATATTTTGCGCCTTTGGGTTGCTTCAAGCGATTACAACGAAGATATTCGCATCTCGAAAGAGATCTTGGATCGTCTGATTGATGCGTATCGCAAGATCCGCAATACCATGCGTTTCATTTTGGGAAACCTCAAAGGGTTTGATCCGAATCATAATAAGGTCGTTTATTCTCAATTGATGGATATTGATCAATGGGCTTTGTATCGCGTCTGTTTGTTGCAAAAAATGGTTGAGAAAAGTTATGAGACATACGATTTTGCGAGTGTTTATAAATCGATTCATGCTTTTTGTAACGAAGATTTGTCGAGTATTTATCTTGACATCCTAAAAGATCGATTGTATACTTCAGCTCCTCAATCGAGGGAAAGATTTTCCGCGCAGACCGTTCTTTATGAAATATTGAATATCTTGGTGAGGATTTCTTCACCCCTGTTGACGTTTACGGCCCAAGAAGTTTTTGAATCAATGCCTAAAACAAAGGAGATGGAGGCTGTTTGCAATGTCCATCTTCTGGATTGGCCCGACGAGTTTTCCCAGTGGGCGAACATGGACATCGATAAAAAATTAAAAAAGATATTGGAAGAATACCGTCCGCTGGTGCTAAAATCTTTAGAAGACAAAAGACAATCCGGTGGGATTGGAAGTTCTTTGGATGCCAAGGTGATTTTTGAGACGTGTCTTCCCCAAGAGTTGAAGTCTCTTGAGGGGTTGAAAGACTTGTTGCCGTCCTTTTTTATCGTTTCTCAGGTTGAAGTGCGGGAGGGGCAAGAGCCCCTTTCGATTATCGTTGAAAAGGCTGATGGACACAAGTGTGGCCGTTGTTGGAATTATAGCGTTTCTGTCGGGTTGCATCAGGACCATCCGACATTGTGCGAAAAATGTTTTCCAATTGTAAAGGAGATTGGTAATGCCAAATAAGAAGATGGATAAAAAAGAATTAGACGCCTATCGAAAAGTTCTGCTGGACTTGAAAGAAGAGATTGTAAGCGGAATTAAGAACATTGCTCATGATGCGGCAGAAACACACAAAGATTCTTCCTCCAATTCTGGTCATGCCTTGCATATGGCGGATGTCGCCACGGATATGTATGACCGCGAATTTTCATTAGGGATTGCCTCTAACGGCCGTGAGTTACTGCAAAAGGTCGAACAGGCTTTAAAACGAATCGATGACCAAAGTTTCGGTTCTTGCCAAGAATGTAGCGGACCGATTCCGATCGCCCGTTTAAAAGCCCTTCCGTATGTCCAAACGTGTTTAAAATGCCAGGAGAAACTTGAGTCAAGGAGATGAAGAACCCTCCATCTTCGAAGCTTAATTTTTTCATCACCTTTTTTACCGTCCTAGTGGTTGTCACCTTGGATAGAATTTCGAAATTGTATTTTGCTCAGAATTTTTCTTTAGGCGAATCGATCCCCGTCATCAAAAATATTTTTCATTTTACCCTCGTGCACAACACGGGCATTGCTTTTGGCCTTTTTAAGAATCAAGGCATTGTCTTTGTGATTATCCCTGTGATTGCCATTGTTTTGATTATTTTTCATTTATATTACTCACGGAATCAT
>CAZAPN010000104.1:0-6129 GCA_964487145.1 uncultured Planctomycetales bacterium
GACACACTCATGGTAACAACGGAGCGAATGATTTGGTCTTTAAAAATGCCCAAAGCCAGAATCGCAACAATGAGGATCGCAATGATAATGAAAATTTTTTTCATAAATCCCTCCTTTTTCGGAAGCACCTCATTAAACAATAGATTCACTTATTACGCAAGCTAAAAAAATCTAGAATTTCGTTTTATATTTCAAAAAAATCCTATCTTCAGTCTGAGGAACCGATGTCGCGGGCGAGGTCTCCGAAGTTGAAGTTTGGGACGGGGGCTTAAATTTACGTTCGGCCCCAATGGTCAGTTCATCCGTCATGGAAAGTTCGCCTTCCCAGGCTTGTGTTAATCCTACTTTTTCTTTTGAATCCACAGGCTGCTCTAAGCCATACCCTAAGCTCAGGGCCTGCAAGACCTCCTTTTTAAAACTAATGCCACGGTTGATCCCATCATATTTTAAAGAAATATCGCTGAGCCCCAGTGTCTTCACAAATTGATGGCCTGAGCCATTTAAAAAGACATAATCAAAAAAATCTTTGGCAAGATCAGGGGAAATCACCCCTTGCTTCAAGGTTTCGTCCACGCCCTGCCAACTGCGATTGGTCGCAAGCATAAGCATCAACCGTTGCTGAGAAATCAGTGAATCAGAAAAAAGCCGGAACTCCGGATTTCGTCCCGTCCCATTGACACGAACAGAAATCTTAGTCTTCTCAATCATAGCCTGGCCTTTTAAATCTAAAGCGGGCTCTGTAAAAGACCCCTGGAATGTAAGTTTACTTGGCTCGATTTGTATATTGGTGGACCGTAGACGGAAAATCCCCGCATCGAGATGAAGTTCTCCGAAGATACGATAATCCCCATTATCTCTTTTGATAGTCAAATCCAATCGTCCCGGAGAATTTGTGATCAGAAAAACTCCTTTCGATAGGCGTTCGATATGAAAATCACCGACAATTTGAGGATTGGTCCAATGACCTTTCAGTTGAAAATCGATTTTCTCTAAGACCCCTGCAACAGGATAGGAAAACTTTTGAACCATTCCAATTTTCAATAATTCAGCAACATCCAGATTCTTTCCAAAAGCATTAAGGTCGAGTTGCTCATTTTGAAGAGTTCCAGAAATTAAAAGAGGCTCAAGATCTGGAAATTTAAGTCGGCCGCTCTGCCATTCACAATGAATTCCTCGTAGATGGGGAATCCTAAACTTCACAGAAAAATTTTGAATTTTCAAGACCGTTCCGGCTGGCAAATCCTTAAAGCCGTTGATTGTCACATCATGAAAAACCAATCCATCAAGAACATTTCCTTCAAACTTCTCATAAGTAACCGAAACATCATGATCATAACGCGATAAGACATATTGAATCGAATGTTTGAGACCAGCCGGATTGAAAAGAAAAAAATATCCAAGCCCCCCAACGATCAGAATTAAAAACCCAAACACAATAGCAAAAATTCCTAGGATAATTTTAGTCTTTCTCATGTCTCATCTTAAACTTAAAAGTTGAATAGCAGGAGGGTTTTATTTTCTTGATTGATCAAACAATTCGTTAATCAAATTGACGAGCGGCCAAAATTTGTCTCCCTGGCGAAGGACAATAGGGCCGTGTCTAGTTCCTTTAAGATTTTCATCAATTTCGCGAATAATTCGATCATAGGGGCCAATAATACGATGACTAATCTGGTAAGCAAATATTAACATCAAGATAATTGCCCCTGGAGTTGTTACCAGAAGGATCCCTATGACCCTTTGGGCCGCTGGTAGGAGATTGTAAGCGATTGCCTCTGGAATTCCAACCTGCTCAGCCGTAATATTAAAAATAAGATAATACAACAGGATTGTCGTAATAAAAACCGGGATCAGGGCGGCAAAAAAGACTAAAAGAAAAATTTCCTTATGGATATTATTCGCGAAGAATCTTTTGCGTCTGTTTCGGAGATTATTCATGGCTATACCCCACCTTAATATCTTTATATGTTGCCTCTGCCGTTGAAGTCGTGTTATCCGAATCGGTCATAAGCGCAATGGTCGTAACAGGCGAAGTAGGCGCCCGTCCGAAGGCCTTGCGATAATCTTCATAAATATTGCGTTGTTCAAGAACCCATTGGTTCAAATTCTTTTTCCCGGACTCAGACACAATTAACTTGATGTTTTTATGATACGGGCTCGTCAAGATTGTCCCCTCAGGTAGGTTTTCATCCCAAATGTACTCGAGTGTTCTTATGCTCGTGAAACTCCATCCCGAAAAAATGACATAGACTCGGGCGGCATAATCATCGCGTTCGAGCCATCCCCCTTCTTGTCCAGGCGGAAGGTTTGCTTTATCAGGGAATTTTATCACACGCCACTGCCAATTCATTAACGGAAATTTTTTTGCATCAAACTTGACCCGATAGATTAAACCGGAACAGGACTGGTCACTTTTGGCCGATAAAAATCCCCCTTCTTTTTTTGTTTCGACGGTATAGAGAACACGATTACGAAAAATTTTTTCCTGCCACTCTTTTAACGCACTTTTTTTATTAAACGGAAACCATTTCGGAAGGTCAAACGCATCCGCGGAATAAAACGAAATGATCCCTAACAACAAAGCCAACAAGAATATTCGTCTGACCATTTTGCCCTTTTCAAAGATTGCCTCTGTAACGCCGAAGTAAAAGGTTATTTTGACTCCAACGCCATCAAAACAGCATCGTTATTTTCGGAAATCAAAACAATTCGGCTGCTCTTCCCTTTGTTTTCAACACTACCGTACAAAAGCGTAAGATCAATCCCTTCTTCCGCGATCTTTTTCGTAATCAACTCTAAAGCGCCCGGCTTATTTTGCACAGAAATCAAAACAACCTCTTCTTCACGGACATCATATTTTTTCGTCTTTAAGAGTTTTTTGGCCTTCTCATTGTCCTCCGTCACGAACATAATCACGCCCGTATTATCAACGGCATACGCGCAAACCGCAATTAAGTTTATACCAGATGCCGAAATGACACGAGTGACTTCGGCCAATTTACCGACCTCGTTATTCACATAAATCATCAATTGCTTATATAATTCGGCTTTATACATAATCACCTCCTTGATAGGATATAAACGTTATCCGTTAACTTCATGAATGTGAATATCACGCTGAGGAAACGGAATCTCAATATTATTTTTTTTGAATTCTTCAAAAATATGCTTATTAATATCAAATAATACATCCCAATATTCGGCCTGTTTACACCAAATTCGGGCATAAAGGTTTATACTCGAATCGGCAAATTCTAAGATCCCAACCTTCACATTGTTCGGGTGCAATATCCGATTATCATTATTGATGATCTTGCGGATAAGTTCAATGGCTTTCTCAACATTTGTTTTATAGCCCACCCCCACTTTCACATCAATTTTCTTTTGACCTGAGTAATTGTGAATGATTTCCCCAATAATATGCTTATTGGGGATGACGACCACCGTATCATCCAAAGTACGAAGGAGTGTGCGTGGCAACGTCATATCTTCGACTTCACCTATTTCCCCAACGACTTCAATGATATCTCCCACCTTAAAAGGTTTTGTAAATATAAGTGAGGCCCCGGCTGCATAATTAGATAACGGCCCTTGAAGAGCAAAACTCGTTCCGAAGCCGACAACGCTTAAGCCCGCGATAAACGGGGCAATTTCAATTCCGAATTTCCCCAACGCAATCAAAACCGCAAACGCCATCACAACCAATCGAATGGTTGCCACAAGAAATTTTGTAACCGTCACATCCACTTTATGTTTTAAAAAGAAATCATGAGCAAGACGACAAATAAATTTGGCAATGATCCATCCGACAAATAAGATCAAAATCCCACCTAGGACCCTGAAACTATACTTCACAATTGCTTCAATGATCCAATCGAGAATTTTTTTCCCAGTCGACTCTTGACCGGGAGCGATGGTCAGTGTGGTGGGCGAAGAAATCACGGTCGAATCAGAGGCTGGCTTCGAAGCTGAAAAAACAGAACTCATCACAGAGGTTTTCGATGAAGTTATCTCCGATGTGTCTTGGGCAACCGCATGAGCATAAAAAGGAGCAATTAGCAAAAGCAAGAAAACCGATATCGAAAAAAGCAAAACTCTCTTAAGTACTGGTGATTCTCCGACCATGAAACATCTCCTTTTACTTTTTACTTTAAAATCATAAAGACGATATTCAGCTTTTCGATAAAGGTTCAATATGAACAATGACATCAGTCACCCCTGGCATGGATTGCTTAATCGCATCAACAATTTCATGGCTGATGCGATGAGCATTCTGGACATGCATCTGAGGACTGACATGCGCGTGCAAATCGATATGGATGTCATCTTCTCTGCCTCGGGATCGTATCTTATGGCAGGCCTGAACGCCTTTGACACCTAAAACAATCTTTTCTATGCGATTAACGTCGACAATCGCCACCGTATCCGTTAATACTTTCGCGCCTTGCCGAAGGATCTCAAACGCCGCATAGGCAATAAATAAGGATATCAGCATGGTCACGACAGCATCCACAAAAATATAACCGGCCTTAATCGCGATTAACGCGACAATAACAGAGAGTGTCGTCAAAATATCAGTGCGCGTATGCAGGGAATCCGCGACTAAGATATCGCTATGTAATTCCTTCCCTTGACGGTATTCATAAGTCATCACAATCGCATTAACGATTAAGGTCAGGACCATAACGATAAAACTGTAAATATCAATCGAAGGAATAACGGGATGGGCAAAACGATTGATCCCTTCTTTCATGAGATTAAAGCAAACGATGAAAAGAAAAGCAGCAATCGCAAGAGAGAACAGCGTTTCATATTTTTTGTGCCCATAGGGATGGTCCTCATCACGGGGCTGGGCCGCGAAACCAATACCAATCAAACCCACAATATTGGATATTCCATCAGACAAAGAATGGAACCCATCTGCGGTGATGCTGGCCGCATGAGTAAATAGACCGTAGAAAATTTTCGCAAAAGCGACAAACCAGTTTAAAAACAAGACCCAAAGGAGAACAGTCCTGATTTTGTGGTAATGGGCTCTCAGTTCTATTGTCATGGCATTTTGCTATTTAAAACGCTTCGCAAAAATCGTTACGTTTAACGATTTTGTCGTCTTGAAAATTACATTTTCGGTAATGGGGCAATCCCGGCCATTTCACCGATCACATTAACTAACTCCGCATTTGACGGAACCACAACTTTCGCATTTTGAGCTAGTGATTTTTCCACCATTTCCAAACGCCTTAAAATTTGGGCATTGCCAATAAAATATTTCTGGGCCGCCTCATTGACCAACCGAATCGCTTCGGCTTCACCTTCTGCCTGGAGAATTTTCGATTGTTTCAAACCTTCGGCCTTTTTGATTTGAGCTCTTCGCTCCCCATCCGCAACGGTTTCGGTCGCTGTCGCATAATCTACGGCAGAAACTTTTTCATTTTCAGCCTTAACCACTTTATTCATAGTTTCTTGAACGTCCTTCGGCGGATCGATTTCCTTAAGTTCTGTACGAACGATTTCAAGGCCCCAGCTTGCGGTTTCTGTCATAAGCGTTTTGTGCAATTCAAGATTAATTTTTCCACGCTCGCTGTTGGCTGATTTTAACGTCAAAGTTCCGATGATATTTCTCAGAGTTGTCCGAGCTAAATTTACAATCTGATATTGATAGTTATACACATTGTATTGTGACCCTTTAACGCTTTCCTCATCACTCTTGACCTTGAAATAGACCTGAGCATCGACTTTGGCGTTTAGGTTATCAAAAGTAATAATTTCCTGCGGTTCGGCATCAACCATTTGTTCGGTAACATTGACCAGATACATATTCTCAACGATCGGGATAATCCAATTGAATCCCGGAGTTGCAAATCGATTATATTTCCCGAATCTTTCAACAAGTCCGCGATGCGTCGGACGGACAATCCGAATTCCCATAAAAAAGATAACAATAACAGCCCCTAAAACAATATATAGAACATTCATTACTGACTCCTTTCATTTTTGGTCATCTTAAACTTTTTAACAAAGAAAAAGGTTCCCTTACCGACAACAACATCCCCCTTTTCGATTCCCAGCATTTGAATCGGATGAAGAATCTGTTGACTCCGTTTTGTCGTTATTGCTCTGCTGATGCGG
>CAZAPN010000105.1:0-6103 GCA_964487145.1 uncultured Planctomycetales bacterium
GCCTATTCGGCTTCAGAATGACTGAAGGCGTATGGGTTCCACCGCTTCAGGAACGATTCCAACTGAAGCTGGAGCAAGAAAAGCGTACAAGGATTGAGGAGTTTGTGGGCCATGGATTTTTGGACTTTGTTGAAGGTCGCCTGATGGCGACAGATCAAGGGCGTCTTGTTTTAGAGGAAATTTGCAGTCGGCTCATCTAATTTTTTATGGAAAAAATGAAAATGATATCAGGATTTTTTGAAAAACGATGGTTTGTTTATGGGCTTGTTTTCCTATTATGTTGGCTGGCCTACTCGAACAATCTTCATAATGGTTTTATGATCGATGACCGGGGGCTCTTGCAGGATGCGGCGACTGGCCAGATGGATTTGGCGAATCCTTCGGACAAGCATTTTCGGCCCGTGGCTTATTTTATTTTTGTCATTTTATATCACCTGTTTGGCGATAACCCGTTCGGTTATCATCTGATGGGGATCCTGTTTTTTTATCTCAATTGTCTTCTCATGTTCACGCTTTGGACTCGGTTGATGCAAGACCGGAAAATCGCTTTTGCCGCCACGGCTCTTTTTAGCGTGCATCCGATGAATGTGATGATGGCAAGCCACATTACCTCGAGTGTGATTTCTCTTTATGCTCTCTTTATGCAATGGGGGGCGCTGTTTTTTCTTTATTTTTTGTCGTCGGAGAAAAAGCCATTTTATTTTTTGAGCATCATGGCTTTTGTGATTGCCGTTTTTTGCCATGAGATCGCTTTAATCCTGCCGTTTTATCTGGTGCTTTTTCTTCTTTATAAACGTTATCATTGGCGCGAGGTCCTTTTAAAGACGTCCATTTTTTGGATACTCGCGGTTCCCTATATTTTATTTCGCATGTATTTCGCCAGTCTCCAGCAAAATGTCCTTCACCATGTTTCCGATTTAAAAATGTCTTTTTTGAGTTATTTTTCGACTTACGGGGAAATTGTTTTTTGGTATCTTCAAAAAATGATTGTTCCGGTAGATATCACCATGATTTACAATGTCCCGGTCATTTTTGAAAACACTGTTTTTTTGACTTTGAGATGGGCTGTTTTGTTTAGCGTGATCGGATATGGCGGGATTTATCTCTTGAAAGAAGCAAAATTGAGAATGGCTTTTCTTTTTTTCCTCTTGGGATTTATTCCGGTTGGCTTGGCCTGTTTGACCATGCCCTTTTTGGGTCTGATTATCCAATCCCAGTGGCTTTATTTTTCATCCATGGGATTCTTTGTTTTGATAGGCTGGGTTTTTTTAACGGGAAGAGGAGGGGCTCTTCGAATATTCAGGTTTATTTTGTTGGCCGTGACATTGATTTTCTGGGGGTTAATGACACGTGAATACAATGTCCGGTGGAAAGACGAAAAAAGTTTTAGTCAGGACTGGTTAAGAATCCGTCCCCAGAGTCCGAGCGCCAATTTCTATTTAGGAAATGCTTATTTCGTCGAAGGTGATTATGGCCGTGCCAAGAAATATTTCGCGAAATCATTCATTCAAACGAGCCGGGACGCGCAAACGTATACGAGTTTAGGATTGGCCGAACTTAACCTCGGCAACTTTGATACGGCGATCAATCATTTTAAGGCGGCCTTGAAGGTGAATCCTCGCTATGCGTTTGCTTATAATAATATGGGCTTGGCCTATCTTCGTAAAGGGGATTTGGTTTCGGCCCGGGATGCGTTTGTTGACGCCTTGAAAATCGACTGGCGCCTGTTGGAGCCGCGGTTGAATCTAGCGGTTTTTTCTCTTCAGGAAAAACAACCTCAAAACGCGTTAGAATTTTGTTTGGAGAACCTGCGCATCGACTCCTATGACAATAGGACGTTGGCCTTATTGGTGAGGATTTATTTTGAGTTAGGACAGAAAGACGAGGCTGTCAAGGCCGGGGAGGTTCTCGTTAAAAAGGGCTATGATGTCCGCAGCCTTTTGGACAGCGCCAATTTGTTGGCAAAAAATAAAGAGTATACCATCGCCCTGAATTTATTTTTAAAAGCGCGGGAAAAAAACGCTTTGGCTCCAGATGTGTATTATGAATTAGGGAGATTTTATGCCTTCCGAGGCCAACTTTACTCGGCGATATCTGTCTGGAAAGAAGGCTTGCGGATCGCCCCGCAGGATGCGCGGTTTATGGACAACATCAATAAAGCCAAGAAACTTCTGGGTCAGATTTAAGATGAAACGAAATCTGATTTTTGCTGTTGGTTTGGCTGTCCTGTGTTGGCTGGCCTATCACAACGCCCTCCGCAATGATTTCCTCATTGATGATCATTGGCTGATTTTCGAAGATCCCCATCGGAACAATCTTCAATTTATCCCAACCCATTTTATCCCTGATTTTAAAAAGTTTTCGCATGTTGAGCAAGCATCCGGCAATGTCTATTATCGCCCCATGAATCATATCTTTCCCTTGATACAACATCTTGTGTTTGGTCGAAATCCTTTCGGGTATCATGTCGTGAATTTAATTTTGCTTTATCTTTGTGGGCTTTCGTTAGCTCTCCTTGTTTTTAGATTGTGGAGCAATAAAGCTCTTGCCATGATCGTCAGTGTTTTGTTTTGCGTCCATCCTCTCAATGGGATCATGGTTAATTATATTACCGCCGGTTTCTTTTCGATTCAGCTTCTTGGGATGATATGGGCGATCATCGGCTTTTTGACTGCGCTCGAGAAGGAAAAGAGGATATATCTTTTTTTAAGTATCCTTGCGATGGCGGTCGCATTATTGTGTCATGAAACATCTTTGATTTTTCCGTTATATCTCGTAGGAACGCTTTATTTTTTAAAAGATTATTCTTGGGCCAAAAGCATTCGCGCCTCGTTGCCTTATCTTGGCGTAACTGTCGCTTATTTTATTTTTAGGTTTTATTTTGCCAGCTTGCAGACGAGTGTGTTGGACAAGGTTGCCCTGCATCATTTGACCATTCCTCAGTATGTCGCGACCGTGACAAAGCTTTTTTCGTGGTATTTTTCAAAGTTAATTTTTCCATCGGAGATTATTTTCATCTGGGTGATTACTCCTCTTCGGGAAGGTTGGGTTCTTTGGTTCGTTACGGGGATTGTCAGCTTATTTTTTCTTATCGTTTGTTTGGTTTATGGCAAAAGAAAATCATCTGTCATTGGGCTTTCTTTATTTTGGTTAATGGCAGGATTTTTGCCGGTCTTATTGGCCTGCCTGTATCAACCGGCCAAGGGAATTATTTTTGAGCCGCATTGGGTCTTTTTTCCGTCGATCGGTTTTTTTGTCTTAGCGAGTTATGGGTTGTTGAATCTGAGACGATTTTTTAGCCGGGAATTTGTCATTGTTTTAGGGGTTCTTGGAATCGGATTTTTGGTTGTCGCCTCAAGAATATCCAATGAGCTTTGGCGCAATGATAAGATTTATGCCCATCATTGGCTGGCGCAGATTCCGGAATACAAGGATGCCTTTTATTGTCTGGGTTTTGCTTATTTCAAAGAAGGTGAATTTGTTCAGGCCCGAGAATATTTCCGCAAGGCCATCGCCGGAAGATTTTCCGATTGGCAGATTTATCTCAATTTAGGTCTTATGGATTATGAGGAAAACCGGATCGAAGCGGCTCAAAACAATTTTGAGAAAGCCGAACAGCTTTTTCCGTCTTCGGCGGTTGTTCAGAATAATCGGGGACTGGTTTGTTTAAAGAACCTGCATCAGGACTCAGCCAAGGAATATTTTCTTAACGCGATACGATATAATCCGTTTTTGTTAGAGCCGCGTTTGAATTTGGCATCGGTTTATCGAAGTGAGAAAAAATATGATGAGGCGTTGAATCTCTATCAAGAAAATCTTCGCATCAACCCCAAAGATAAAAATACCTTAACGTTGCTTTTCACACTTTATCTGGATTTTAAGGATTTTTCGAAGGCCACTCAGATAGGAATGAGGCTTTTCAAGTTGGATCTTTCGGCAGCAGAGTCAACTTCTCTGGGCAGTCTTCTGGGCTCAAACAATTTAAATGAATTAGCGTACGCGTTTTTCATGAAAGCCTATCAGGCAGATTCTTCTTTTAAAGATGTGTATTTGGAACTGGGCAAATGGTATGGCAACCGAGGGCAAATGAAAATCGCCAAGGAATTATGGCAGGAAGGGTCAACGTTGGATCCCCAGGACCAGCGTTTTTTTGAATGTCTCAAACAAGCCGAAAATTTTCTGCAGAAAAATTCCCCATAGATTTATTCATCTTCTTTTTTCAACATGAATACATGATGGCAATCGAGACAGAAAAATTGTTTCTCCCAGGCTGTTCTTAAACGGTGATATTTGTTGATGATCCGTCGGAAATCAAGGATGACGATGTTGAGAATTAAGTAGAAAGGGATGGCTGTTGAGAGAATAATCAGAATAGAAAAAAGGACATGCATTTTATATCCTAGGCGTGCAACAAGGATCGTGACTGTTGTGAGCCATGAGATGAGAAACGCCATTAACGCAATCGTTCCCGCCGGTAGGGAGTGCTTAGGTTCCGCAGGTGGGGTAAGTCGATGGAGTAATCGTGCCCGTTGTCTTTCGCTCAGTTCCGGAGTTTTGAGCGGCAATGGACTTTCGGTAAAAAGTTTGCGTCCGAGCCCCTTGGTCTTCAATGTTTGATAATAAGAAGGGACATCTTCGATGGATTCCCCTCGACATTTGGGGCAGGTTATTTCATCTTTGGGACGCATAAAAGACAGTTTTCCTTAAAGAAACAAGAAGTCGTTACTTAAGGACAATTTTGATTTTATGTTCTTCGGCGATTTTGCAGCTTTCGATAAATAAAACAGACAGCAAATCCCAAATGGTCTGACGATAAGGCGGTTTCATTGTAACTTCGTTTAAATTTTTTCGTGCCTGGGTAATCAATGTGCGGATTTTTTTGAGACTATAGTGCAGGCTGCCGGCCTCGAAGAATATTTTGCGGATGGTGATCAGGTCCTGGTAAGTTTTTTTGTTTTTGTTGAAATAGCGCAGGAACAATGAACGCTTTTGAGGGGAAAGGGTCCGGTAGGCATGGCAGACCAAAATTGTCTTTTTCGATTCCGCGATATCGCTCAAAATGGATTTGCCGATTTCTTTTTGGGACCCGAATATTCCTAAGAGATCATCTTGGATTTGGAAGGCCTGGCCGATTTTTAATCCAAATTCGACTAAACGGGCGATGTCTTTGGGGGGGGCTCCGGCCAATAGGGCTCCGACGACCAAGGGACAGCCGATCGTGTAATGGGCTGTTTTTAAAGTGTAATTGAGAAACACATCGTTTTCTTTGATTTCATTGACTTTTTTTGATCCGTGAAGGGTGTCAATGAATTCTCCCATGGCTGTTAGAACTGCCGTCTTGATAAAATATTTCAAGGCCTTTTCTTTTCGTGCAGGGTCTTCGTTGATCGAAGAAAAGGCGTCGATCGCCAGCGCATACACAATGTCTCCGGCGATAATGCTTAAATCTTGTCCGAGTTTTTGAGGATTGGCGGTGGGCGTCGCTTTTTGAAGCATTCGATGCATGGTCGGTTTTCCCCGCCGTAAATCTGAACAATCGATGATGTCGTCGTGAATGAGCATGAAGTTGTGCAAGAATTCCATGCACGCTGAAGTCGTAAAAAGACTTTTGGGCATTGTTTTCTTTGGGGAATAGCCTTGATAGCTTAGGATGAAGAGAACCGGTCGAATGCGTTTTCCTTTTCGCAAAGTGAAATCTTTGATGCTGTCAAATAAGATGGGGTCAACGAGAGAGAACGGATAGTCCTGTTTGGTTTTTTTGAGGAAATCCACCAGGCTTTGGTCAATTTGTTTCTTGAGGGTTTCAATCATGGTTCCTATCCTAACATACCCTCAAAATGGAATCAACTGTTTAGAAAAACAAGAAATGTTTTAGGGGCCCCAGGGGACATCTGTCCCCTGGGGCCCCTAAAGTTTATCCAACGCCGTGGCCCTGTTAAAATATATAAAGAAAATACATTGCCGTAATTTTACGCTATAATATATTTCAAAATTAATCTCCATTTTAATGAAGGAGCCGAGAATGAAAAAGACGTTATTATTCGTGATGGTTTTTGTGTTGGCCTTGAGTGGCATCACCTTCGCTGATGTCGTATACTTGAAA
>CAZAPN010000106.1:0-2111 GCA_964487145.1 uncultured Planctomycetales bacterium
GAAAAGTTTGTTGATAATGTTGATCCAGATCTAGAAATCTACGAGATTAATACTTCCCATGGGGTATTCTTGATTCATGTCGCGCAAGGAAATATTCAAACAGTTGCTATTCGGTATAGGGTGCGCAATCCGGATCAGAGCGCGAATATCTATATTGATTTATCAGATCAAACTTTTTATGAAAAATTGGTTGGGGAGATCAAGAAAACGTTGAGTTCTTATGACCTAAAGTATGCTAGGCGTATTTCTGGCAGAATGTATGCGCCGATTTTTGTGCAAAAAGGTTTTAGAGAAAATCTCCAAAATCAGTTTCAGCGAGATATCTTTCTTAATCATCTGCTTGAAAAAACAAGGATTACTGATTTGAATCTCAGTTGTGTGGGGGTGTATTATTTTCAACGGAATGATCTTGGCGTGTTTAATGGGGCTGCTGCCGCTAAATTTATGCCCCAGATATTTTCAACGATAAGCCTATCATTACAGGGACAAATTAGAAATGATTTATTAGCTCATGAAATCGTCCACACTATTTTTACATTTTTGTATAATTTGTCGTTTCGAGAAATCCAGGATTGGTTGAGGGAAGCCCATTCGGATCTTCTTGATGATTATATCGGAAAAAAATATGAACGAACTCTCCCTTCCTTATCGATTGAAGGTGTTGAACGATTAAAGATTGATGAAGGGATGGCGACAGTCTATCAGGCCTTTATCACCCCGATTTTTAATGAAAAAGAGGAAACGATTATTTCGGGGGCATCTTATTTGCTGCTAGCAAAGGATGTAGATGCTCTTATAAAATTTGGTTTGATCCCGGAGATGTTTGCTCCTTCGAAATTTGGTTACCAGCCAGGACAGCGAATTGATGCGACCTATTATTCAAAAATATTAACAACTTTATCTCAAATGGGGTTGATTGAAGAAGCGAAGAACATTATTCGCAGTATATCGGGGCGAGTGAAAGCTTCGATTGAGGAGAGGTTCGCTGGACTGATTGCTCCTGACAAGGCGAAAAAAGGTGGTATCGATTTCAATCCTGCTACCATGAATCTCGAGACCCGAGGGGCTGGCATGGATATCCCTCAGGTCAATTTACAGGAATTGGAAAATATGCAGATCGACGGGTTTGTGCCGGTGATTTTTAATATCTCCCCGATTAATAATTTGCAGATGTTTTTAGGATTGAGTGGGGATGAGAATGGCACGCCAGCAGAATCCGCTGATTCCAAAGATCCACAGAAAATTTCCTACCACAACTCTCCGGCCATTAAAGAAGCAGAATATGAACTTGCGGAACTTTGATTTTAATCTCGCTAAATAAAATTACAACTTGAAATTTAAGATTTAAAAGTTTTTAATTCTTTCGTGATTGAAACTTGCAGCCTCTAGCCTGAAGCTTGAAGTCTGAAGCTTGCAGCATGAAACTTGAGACTTGCAGCCTGAAGCTTGAAGCCTGAGACTTGAAATTATTCTTCTTCGCCCCATCCTTCTTCTGTCACAGGAGCGTGTGCTCGGGATTTAGAAAGTTGACTGAGGATATCCTGGGCGAGAGTTTTTCCGATTTGATTGATCTTTGCAAGATCGTCGACAGAAGCGAATTTGAGGTCTTTCAAGTGCTTGTATCCTTTGTCATGCAGATTTCGCGCGCGAATGCGGCCAACCCCTTTTAAGCTCACCAGCTCTAACAATTCTTCGCGAATTCCATATTGAATCCTTAGACGTAAATCTTCCAGGGTGAAGGTGAGTTTCTTAAATTCAAAAAGTTCCGCAATGACTCCGGCGGCATGCAGGAGCCATTCAATCGTTTCATTGATGCGATGGATGTCCCCGGGGCCGATATTGAATTGGTCGCAAAGGGTGTCCTCTTTTTCTTCATCGATCCAGCGGGAAAGGAGGGAGGTCATTTTCAGCGAAGCAAAATAAAAATAGATATCTTCGAGCTCCGCGAGATCCGCTTGCGTCATGATGAACTCATCCGTATGCTCATGAACAAATTCTTCAAGTTCAATGGGGTCATTCTTTCCCACGTTCATGAGCTCGACATCCGGACAACAACAGATAAGATGCAATAACCCGACCGGAGAAGCGATGTGGTTGTGATGCGATTTTTT
>CAZAPN010000106.1:2121-6079 GCA_964487145.1 uncultured Planctomycetales bacterium
CGCGTAAGCGGATTCCGGACAAGGGGTCAAGATAAAGACGGCTGATGCATTGTCCGAAGGCGGTCGCGAAATAACGCAAACCACTTTTTTCGATGAATCCTTCGCGCAAAAGAAAATCAAAAATGTCTGTAATCAGTTCTAAGAGATTCCCTGTTAGCCTTTGATGGGCCAAAAGCGTATGATTAATGAAATCAAACATCTCGTTAATATCATGGACATAATCACCGGCAATCGAGGCCAGGATATGTGTCCGTAACGCGGCTTCATCGCCAAGTTTTGAAATAATCGGCTCCGGAGCAGCATTAATGTATCTTTCGAAGAGAACATTCTCATCAGAAAAAGTTTTGGCCATAATAATGGCTTCGCCGAACTTGTCAAACTGGGGACGCCCCGCGCGCCCCGCGCATTGCTTATATTCAAAGGTCGGGATGTAGGCCGCGCCCAATCCTTCCTCATAACGTTTATAATCACGTAAGATTGTCCGTCGGGCAGGGAGGTTGACCCCGGCCGCAAGCGTGGGTGTTGAACAAATCACTTTGATAAGATTCTTTTTAAAACTATCTTCAACCAATTTCCGTTGTTGAGGTTTTAATCCCGCGTGATGAAACGCGGCCCCGTGGCGGACTACATCCGATAATTTTCCGCAAATTTTGGTTGATTCGGCTTTAGAGCCAACTATTTTTTTAGCGATTTCGGCGAGTTCCTTTTTTTCTTCTTCTGTTAAAATTTTTGCCACATCTTGGGCAATAACCCGGCTGGCCGCCTGCGCTGATCGCCGACTGTTGACAAAAACAAGGGCCTGGCCTTTTCCGCGCAAAGTATCCAAAACCAATTTTCCGACTTCATCTTCAACTTCTTCCCTGACAAGACGAACGGGATCATTTTTAAAGGTGATTTTATCGTTATAATAAACACCTTCTTTTAAAGGGACAGGACGCCAGTCGCTGACGATACATTCCGCGCCTAACCAGCCCGCGACTTCTTTGGCATTCTGGACCGTCGCGCTTAAAGCCAGAATTTGCAAATTCGGATTCAGTTGCTTGATGCGCGCGGTCAAGACTTCCATGGTGGGACCGCGCAATCCGTCATTGATGAAATGGACTTCATCCAAGACAAAAACGTTTAAGGAATTAATCAGCCACTTGGCGCGCGAGCGGATGAGGGAATCTACCTTTTCAGCTGTGGCAATAAGAATCTGATAGCGGTTTAGAAATTTGGTTGGACTATCGAAATCGCCGGTGGCGATACCGACTTTAATTCCAAGGGGTGAATATTTCTTTTTAAAATCTTCAAATTTTTCACTCGCCAAGGCTTTTAAGGGGGCGACATAAAGGCAGCGGCCGTTATTTTCGAAAATGCTTTTAAGCATCGCCAGTTCCGCGATAAATGTTTTTCCGGCGGCCGTGGGGACAGCCAGCATGAGACTTTTTCCGTCGAGAACACCTTGGTCGATACAGGCGGCCTGCGGCGGGTAAAGGTTGTTAATCCCAAAGGAGAGGATGGCGTCTTTGTAAATTTCAGGGAATTGGTATTTTTCTAAAATGGATTTTACGTTCATGGTCGGTCTGTTCTAACATAAATGAAAAGCATTGTCAATTAAGTTGGTGAGTTTGCGAGTTGACGAGTTGTCGAATTGGCGAGTCGGAGAGTTAACGAGTTGTCGCGTTGTTCGACTCGCCGAGTGAGCCGGGGGGGGGGTGCGATTTATAACTCGATGAACTCGTTTAACTCGCGAACTCTATTTATATTGACCATCCTTCCCAAAAATTCTATAATCTTTTTATCTTAAAACAATTCACCATTCACCCTCAACCATTAACCATTATCAAAAACCCCATACTCTATGAAAATCGTAATCGTCGGCCCAGGAGCTTTAGGATGTTTGTTGGCAGGTCTTTTGTCAAAGAATGCGGAAGTCTTCGTGTTGGACAAAAATCCCAAGCGGGCTGAAAGGTTGAATAAAAACGGCGGGATTTCTTGCCAGGGAATCAGCAAATGGCAATCAAAAGTTCCGGTGATTACCGATCCGAGTGAAATTAAAGAGGCGGACCTCGTGATCATTTGCGTAAAGGCTTATCATACCAAAGAAGCGATCTTGCGGGCCAAACCGGTCATTGGAGAAAACACCATTGTCATGACCGTTCAGAACGGACTTGGCAATGAAGAAGTGATATCCGAGGTTGTGGGCCGCAAGAATGTTTTAGTGGGGGTGACCAATCACAGTGTCAAGTTGATTGAAGAAGGAAAAATCGAGCACGTTTGGGACGGGCCAACGATTTTTGGAAATATCGACGGAGAAATTCCCGCTATCACGCGCCAAATTCGCGAAATATTCAACAAGTCAGGAATTGATGCCAAGGTGTCCCGTGAAATTAAGGGAGTCATTTGGTCGAGATTGATGATTAACGTCGGGGTTGATGCCTTGGCCGCGATTACTCGACTTCCGAATAGCCAATTAATCGAAATCGATTCTGCGGCGGAAATTTTGCGTGCCGCGGTCACAGAAGCTGTGAAGGTTGCCAAAAAACGCCGTGTAAAATTTATTTATGATGATCCTTTATCGAAAGTGGAAGCGGTTTGTGAGGCCGCAACATCTCAGCCGTCGGTCATTTTGCAGGACATTTTAAATAAAAAGAAAACCGAAGTGGATTTTATTAATGGAGTGATTGTTCGCCAGGGCGTGAGTGCGGGTGTCCCGACCCCGGTGAATTTCACATTGCTGAATCTGGTGAAGTCGATTGAAGCGGGTTATTTAAAAATAGAAAAATAAAAGGGTCGCCAGTCCCCAGTCTCCAGTCATCAGTTTTTTAAACTGAGGGCCTGGGCACTGGGATCCTGGGGGACTGGGGACCACAATAGGGTTTTATTCTATGAAACTCGTGGTCCAACGCGTCAAAGAATCGCACGTCTCTGTTGATGGAAAAACAGTCGGTCAAATCGGCCGAGGCGCGCTTATTTTGTTGGGTGTTGGAAAGAATGATTCGGCGCAAGATGTAGATTATTTAATCCGTAAAGTCACGGAACTTCGAATGTTTGAAGATTCTCAAGGCAGGATGAATCTTTCGGCGTTGGAAATAAAATCGGAATTTTTGGTTGTTTCCCAATTTACTTTATTGGCCGATTGTGAAAAAGGCCGACGTCCTTCGTTCGACGCGGCGGCTGAGCCCAAACTTGCCGAAGAATTATACGAATTGTTTGTCGCGAAACTCCGCGAAACAAAATTAAAAGTCGAAACCGGCCTTTTCAAGGCGATGATGGATGTAAGTCTCGTCAATGATGGACCGGTGACGTTTGTTCTCGAGAGTAAAAAGATTTAGTGAGCACAGGACACAAGACACAAGAGTTGAGGATACAGGAGCATAAGTAACAAATGGAAAAAGGATATAAGAAGCTAATCGTTTGGCAAAAAGCGGATGAGTTAGCTTTTCAGATATATTTAGCCACAAAAGAATTCCCGAAAGAAGAAATATATGGAGTGACTTCTCAATTAAGACGCGCTGCTGTTTCTGTGCCAACGAATATTGTCGAGGGTATGGGCAGACAAGGCAAGAATGAGAATCGTCAATTTATGAATATAGCTTTAGGTTCTTTGGCAGAAACCGAATACTTATTGGAATTTTGCTTCCGATTGGGATATTTAACCAAAGAAAATTTTCAACGACTTGAAGATATTCGACAAGAAGTCGGTGCTTTACTTTGGAAGTTTTATAAGAGTTTTTAAACGTGTGTCTTGTGCCCTTGTGTCCTTGTGCGCTCATTACCCCTAAAGGTTTTCTATGAAGCTAATCGACAGTCACGCCCATCTCGATCAAATCGAAAACGTTGATGAAGCTTTAGCGCAGGCTTCCCAAGCCGGCGTTGACACGGTGATTGCCGTTGGAGTTCATCTTCAATCCAATCGAAAGAATTTGGAAATTCAACAGAGGATTTCCTCGCCTAGAATTCATCTTGCATTCGG
>CAZAPN010000107.1:0-6041 GCA_964487145.1 uncultured Planctomycetales bacterium
ACAGCCTTCAGCAACTCATCGATGACAAACTGGTGATTACCGAAGCCAATCGAAAGAAAATAATTGTTCGCGAAAAAATGGTGAATGACCGTTTAAAAGAAATGAAGAGCCGATTCGCCTCGGAAGAAGAATTCACCTCGGCGCTGCTCAGCGAAGGGATGACGATTTCTGACCTCAAAAAACAAGTCACCGATCAGATCAAAACAAAATATCTTATAGAGATGGAGGTCCGCGAAAAAATCTTCGTCAACCCTCAAGAAGTTACGGACTATTACAACAAAAATATTAACGAGTTTCTCAACCCCGAACGTGTTAATTTATTATCCATCTTTGTTCCCTACGGGCAAGACCGTAAAGCCTCAGAACAAATAATCGTTTCAGCTGAAGTTGAGCTCTCAAAAGGCATTTCGTTTGAGGACGTCGCAAAAAAATATTCACAACTGCCACATCTGGGCATTATGGCTAAAGATAAACTCCTGCCGGCCATCGCCGATATGATCGCAACCCTTAAAGTTGGGGAGGTCTCAAAACCGATTGAAACCGACACCGGAATATATCTTTTAAAAATCAAAGAATTTCTGCCGTCCGATCAAGTCACTCTCGAACAAGTGAAAGACAAAATCTACCAGATCTTATTTACGGAAAAACTACAAAAACGTGCCCAGGAATGGATTGAGAAACTCCGCAAAAATGCCTATATCGAAATCAAAGGATAAATGGATTGGCATCACCTTGGGGGATCCTGCCGGGATTGGCCCAGAGGTCATTGCGAAGGCCTTGTCCCAATCCCACCTCAATAAACAAATACGATTTCTTCTCATCGGAGATCAAGTCACCTATCTCCCATTCATAAAAAAATTGCCCTCCAACTGTACCTTTCTTGACCTTAAAAGCATTAAATCCTCCGAATGGAAGATCGGTCAATCGACACAAGAGAGTGCCCGGGCGGCTCTCACATACCTTCAAAAAGCTATCGAACTCCTCAAAAACAAAAACATATCAGCCCTTGTCACAGGACCTGTGTCGAAAGATATGATTTCTGCTTTGGGTGTACCGTTCTGCGGACATACGGAATTCCTTGCGAAAAATTTCCAAACTCAAAACTTTGAAATGATGTTTGTCGTTAATAAAATCCGGATGGTCCTTGCCACACGACATATTCCTTTGCAGGAAGTTCCGAAAGTGCTTAATCCCCAAAAACTCCTTCAAACGATCAAAACGACACACCAAGCGCTTCAACACCATTTCGGCATCCAAAACCCGTCTATTGTTTTATGTGGATTAAATCCTCACGCGGGCGAAAATGGAAAAATCGGGCACGAGGAAATTGATATTCTCTTGCCCGCAATTCAGAAAGCAAAAAAAGAAGGGATGAACGTTTCAGGGCCGGTCCCGGCCGACACCTTATTTTGCCTTTCGAACCTTCAAAAATATGACGGGGCAATTGCGATGTATCACGACCAAGGATTAGCACCCTTAAAAGCCCTTTTCATGGACAACCTTGTGAACCTCACCATCGGCTTACCTTTTATCCGCACATCACCCGCTCATGGGACAGCTTTTGGAATCGCCGGAAAAAATATCGCGGACCCATCTTCGATGTCAGCCGCAATCCAGCTGGCCGCCCAATTATCATGATTCCAAGAAAGACTTCGGATAATTTTCTTTTCATACCAGAAAAAATTCGTGCCAAAAAATCTTTGGGCCAGAATTTTCTTACTGACCCCAATATCGTCCATAAGATCATTGACGCCTGTGAATTAAAACGCGAAGAGACTGTTTTAGAAATCGGGCCCGGTCTCGGGGTCTTGACCCGAAAGATCGCACCCCAAGTCGGACAACTCATCGCGATCGAAATGGATAAAATTCTTGCCCAAAAACTTCAAAAAGACTTTTTAGATCCGCATGTTCAAATCCTTAACGCAGATATCCTCAAATTTAACATTTCCTCAATCGGCAAACATCTTAAAATTATCGGCAATCTTCCATATTGCATTGCCTCACCGATTTTAGAAAAATTAATTCAGGACAAGCAACAGATATCGGATATCTTCATCATGGTTCAATGGGAGTTTGGGCAAAGGATGGTGGCCCAGCCCAATATACGGGATTACAGTCCATTAAGTCTTTTTATCCAATATCATACGATCCCTCGGATATTGTTTAGGATTAAACCAACCGTTTTCCGACCGCCGCCCAAAGTCGATTCGTGTTTTGTTCATCTAAAAACTAAAACAACTCGCGCGCTCGATCCGGGAGAAGAAAAACTTTTGTTTGAAATCATTCATAAAACTTTCCAGCAACGGCGAAAAACTATTTTAAATTCGCTGTCATCAATTTATGCTCACGGACCGTTATCGATCGAAAAATCCAAAATTTTCCAAACATTGGAAACACTTAAAATTAATCCCCAATTGCGCCCGGAAAATCTTGTTTTAGACCAGTTTATCAATCTTTCCAAAACGCTTTTCACCCAGACCAAAATTTCAACGGAATGAGAAAACTTTCGCTCCTCCTCGCAATTCTTATTTTGTTTTTGATTCCCAATCCAGCTAAAGCCCACGCTAAAAATCTGAAGGTCCATTTCATCCAATCCGGTTACGGCGATTCTATCTTAATCCAACTCCCAAACCAAAAGAATCTTCTTATTGATGCGGGAGAAAAACAATTCGCCCAAAAAATTAAAAAATATTTGCGCCGCCAAGGCGTTTCTAAAATCGATGTGGCGGTGATCACTCATCCTCACAAGAATCATTTTGGCTCATTCAAGGAACTTCTCAAATTTTTCGAGATAGACCTTTTCATCACCAACCAAGATAAGGAAGGGGAGGGTGGTTATCGCGAGCTTATTCAAGCTATCACTCAGAAAAGAATTCCGATGTATTCATTGTCAAAAACTGACAAATTTCCGAATATTTGTCCAGATACAAATGTCATATTGTTAAACTCATCAACCCCATCCCTCACGGGAAATAACGGATCTCTTGTGCTTCTTCTTAATTATAAAAACACCTCTTTTCTATTCAGTGGAGATATCGAACCATCGCAACAATCCCAGATATCTTTTGACGGTATTCCTCTCAACGAGAAACAATGCATCCAAATTCCACATCACGGAGGACCGATGACAGATGATTTTGTTCGGCGCTTCCAAGACCCTATCTATGTCATCTCAACAGGGAAAAATCCTTGGGGGTCACCCAAGGGAAGCGATCTTAAAAAACTCAAAGGCATGCTTTTGCGAACAGACAAACACGGAGACATTGTCCTTGAATCGGATGGACAAGAAATAAAAATCATAGGGCCTTGCCATGAAAAATAAAAGATTACTCCGCTGGGGGTATGTCCTTGCCCTTGTCACACTGATTTATTCAACGCTGGCCATCGTAAGACCTGTCTGTGATTTTTTAAGAAACCATACACCATTTTCTCTCCTCATTAATCTTGTTATTTTTTCTTTTATCATTAGCTGTTTTTGTTATCTGGCATGGATTTTAAGAAAAGGGCCGAAAAATCTGATTGGCATCTTATTTGTTTTTATCACCATCTACGCCGGGATTCTTATAACCATCAAAATCCCCGAAGAAAAAATCCATTTTCTTGAATACAGCCTTCTGGCATATCTTATTTATCGGGCCTTACGATTAGATTTAAAAAATGGGAGACTTTACTTAACAACCATCATTCTTTCGGGGATTGTGGGCTGGGGAGACGAAGGGATCCAGCATCTTTTGCCCAATCGTTACTACGACTTGCGGGATGTGACTTTTAATTTTCTCGGAGCTGTTTTGGGGTGTTTTCTTCTCTTTGTCTGGGATAAATCGAAGAGGATATTAAACCATTAAAAACCTTTAAACCAGTTCTTGACGAGATCTTCTTTTTTATATTCAAACGCATAGTTGAAGATTAAATCCCTCACCTGGTCCGACACGTTCTCAAAATGGAGCCCAAGGATCTTTTGTTCTCCAACGGTTTTCTCCCAAATAACTTTGGCGGTCACACTGATCGAAATATCACTGGTCAAATAAATCGTTACATCCAACTTCTCATCGAGAGGGATCTCTTCATCTGTAAAAATGCAGGCACCCATACAATTGATATCATGGCTCTCACTTTGATGAAAAGCAATTTCACCGGGACGGATGTACATGACCCGACTTTTCACTTCCCAGCGGGGGATATACCGTCGATCGTGATCATAAGAAGGAAGGGAGGAGATAAAAGGGGTGTCAAACTTTTCAGAGCTTTTTTTATTTTCTTCAAGAAACATAGCCACTTCACCTCCTTTAATTAGGTCCGTGGCTGTTCCCTGTGTATCCTCAATTGGAATATAACATACAAAATCTGGGTTGGCAAGATGGCATTTGTTTTTTCATAAAGTGTTTATAGCTGAATGCTTTAATGAAAATTAGCGCAACACTTGACAGCCTCATATCCTTTTGAGATGATACCCCTAATGAAAATTTTTAATAATAAAAAAGCCGTGATTTTAACCCTTTGCCTATCCATCGCATCCCTTGGTATCCTTCAACCTCAAGAATGTTGGGGAGCAAATGTTAAAGAAAGCATCGCCTATAAATTAGCCCTGTTTCATATCCGAACGCTCAACCCTTTGGATGATATCACGGAACCTCCTCAAGCATTGATTTCCGAATTCACCTGGATCATGGAGAGCCTGAGGGCCCGTTGCATCAATCCCGAAACAACTTTGGCGGATACCATCATACAAACATGGCAAGTTCTTAAAAGCCAAGGCTCTAAACTATCCATTCTGGATGTATCCAGGGAATTAACGGTTCAGGCCAAAAACAACATTCTTTTTGGACCCGGGAAAGTCAACTTTCGAATGACAAGCAATTATTGGTTAAAACAATTCTTAGCAAAGAGCAGAAAGAGATAAACATGGAGAGACGAATCTTCTATCATGACACCGATGCCGGCGGAGTCGTTTATTACGCGAACTATCTCAAATACCTAGAAGAAGCCCGTACCGAATTTTTGGAACAAAAAGGATTAAGCGTCAAAACTTTTCTAGACAGAGGCCTTTTGTATGCGGTCAGCCAATGCAATGTCTCCTATAAAAGCCCTGCACGGTATGGCGAAACCATTGAATGCACGGCAAAACTGGAAAAGACAACAGCTGTCAAGCTTATCTTTCACCAAGCTATTTTTGAACAAGGCACAAACCGCATGATTGTGGAAGCGGAAGTGACGCTGGTTTGTTTAAACAAAGACTTCCGTCCCGCCGCGATTCCTGAGGATTTGAAGGAAAAGTTATGCTGAGACCACCGTCAACAGTCCACAGACCACAGGCTTTTAACTGTGGACTGTGGACCGTAGACTATTAACGATTATCCCCTTGTCATCACTTCCCTTCAGTGCTAATATTAAACCTTAATTAATACTTATATTTAACGGAGATTCCATGTTATCCAAAGAAGAAGTTAAAAAAATTGCGCATTTGGCCCGGATCCATTTGGAGGAAAAAGAAGTCGATCTTTTTACCCAAGATCTGACTGCAATTTTGGATTATATCGAAAAATTGACCAAGCTTGATGTTTCTAAGGTCGAGCCCACAAGTCATGTTTTGTCGCTAGAGAACGTTTTCCGCCCGGATGATGTCAAGCCATCCCTAAAACAGGATGAGGCGATGAAATTCTCCGTCGAAAACAAAAACGGATTCTATAAAGTCCCACAGGTCATCGAATGAATTTAAACGAACGAACAGCCCACGAACTCCTTGATTTAATCAAAGCGAAAAAAACCACCTCGTTAACGATTTGGGATTCTCTGCATCAAGCGATCAAGGCATATGATCAAAAGATCAATGCCTATACCAAGCTTTGTGATAAACCTCAAAACGAAAGCTCGCAAGATCGATCTGTCCCCATTCCCATATCCATCAAAGACAATATCTGCATCAAGGATTTTGAAACAACCTGTGCTTCGCATATTCTTGAGGGGTTTAAACCACCTTATGATGCGACCGTCATTGAGAAGCTGAAGAAGGCCGGAACACCGTTTGTTGGGCATCTCAATAT
>CAZAPN010000108.1:0-6027 GCA_964487145.1 uncultured Planctomycetales bacterium
TCTCCTAAGCAGTTGAGTTATGTGCTTTTTGAAAAATTAAAATTAGGGGTTGTCAAAAAAACAAAGACAGGTTTCTCGACGGATGAAGGGGTTTTATCGAAACTGGCGTCTCAGCATGAACTGCCCGCGCTTATTTTGGAATACCGGCAGTTAGCGAAACTGAAATCCACTTATCTAGATGCCTTGCCGAAGCTCGAGGATCCCAAAACCCATCGGGTCCATGCGTCTTTTAACCAGACCGGAACGGAAACAGGGCGTTTAAGTTCGAATAATCCGAATTTGCAGAATATCCCGATCCGCACAGATCTGGGCCGCCAAATCCGAAAAGCATTTATCCCCTCGGCAGAAAAGAATTTTATGATATCCGCGGATTATTCTCAAGTTGAATTGAGGATCTTGGCGCATTTGTCAAAGGATGAAACCTTGATGAAAGCCTTTCAGTCGGATCAGGACATTCATAATTACACGGCAGCTTTGATCTTTGACATTCAAGAGGGTCAAGTTACTCCCCAAATGAGAACCATGGCCAAACGGGTTAATTTCGGATTGATTTATGGCATGAGTGCGTTTGGTCTTTCTAAAGATTTGAATATCTCTCAGGACGAAGCCCAGGATTTTATGGATAAATATTTTTTACGTTACCCCAAGGTGAAAGAGTTTATGGACCAGGAAATTAAAAAGGCCGAGGAGAATGGGTTTGTGTTGACGATTTTGAATCGCCGACGATATTTGCCGGAAATCAAAAGTTCGAATATGGCCATTCGCCAGTTTGCCCAGCGACAGGCGATCAATACTCCGGTTCAAGGCTCGGCCGCGGATTTGATAAAGCTTGCGATGATTCGTGTCCAGGAGGAAATAGAAAAGAAGAAATTAAAATCGCGGATGATTATTACGGTCCATGACGAATTGGTTTTTGATGTGGCCCCGGATGAAAAAGATTCGATGCTCAGATTAATCCGTGATCATATGGAAAATACCTTGAAACTTTCTGTCCCGATTAAGGTGACGATGAAGGTCGGCAAAAATTGGTTGGAGACGAAAGAGGTATGAAGGATATTGAGGGAAGAACAATGATGAACGCCGATTTACGCAGATATCTCGCAGATTTTCGCAGATTGTCGTCGGTATATCTGCGATTATCTGTGTGTAATTTGCGGCCATCTGCGTTACAAAGAAAAACAAATAAATTCAACGAAGAATGAAAATTGTCTTTTGCGCATCCGAAGTTGTTCCTTTCGCCAAGACCGGCGGCATGGCCGATGTGTGCGGGGCGTTGCCTTTGGCGCTTGAAAAACTGGGGGACGACGTTGTTGTTGTGATTCCGCGTTATAAATCTGTCGATGACAATCGCTTTTCGATTTCACGGGTGAGCGATGATATTTCGATGACAACGATCGGGCAAAATGTCCGTGTGTATTTTGTGGAAAACTGGGGCTATTATGTCCGTGACGGACTTTATGGGGACCGCAGGGGAGATTATTCCGACAATTTAAAACGTTTTACGCATTTATGCCGTCGGACGTTGGAGTTGTTAAAGCAAATCAATTTTCAGCCGGACATTGTCCATTGCCATGATTGGCAAACCGCCTTGATTCCGGTTTATCTTAAGGCCTGGTATGGCCAGGATCCTTTTTATGAAAAGACAAAGTCTGTTTTAACACTTCATAATTTGGCCTATCAAGGGATATTCCCTAAAAGTCAGTTTTCTGAATTGGGATTAAATCCTCATTCTTTGGATGTCCGTGATCTTGAATTTTTCGGACAGATGAATCTTTTGAAGGCCGGGATTTTATGGAGCGATGCACTCAATACCGTGAGTCCCACTTATGCCGAAGAAATCCTTCGGCCCGAACATAGTTGGAGGCTTTCGGATGTCCTTCACCGTAAAAAAGATGTCTTACGTGGGATTTTGAACGGGATTGATTATGATCTTTGGGACCCGAAAAAAGATGAGTTGATTGCCCAGAAATATTCGGTGAAGAATCTTCAAGATAAATATGTGAACAAACTGCGTTTACAGCAAGAGCTTAACTTGGAACAGAAAGAGAATGTCCCTCTCGTCGGATTTGTCGGACGATTGACGCCTCAAAAGGGATTGGATTTATTGGCACAAACGATTGATGAATTTGGTCGCTGGGACCTGCAAATGGCCTTTTTAGGCCTGGGGGAAGACCGCTACCATTGGATGTTGCAGAGTTTTTCAAATCGATATCCTCATAAAATGGCATCCCGATTTATGCTGGATGAAGGAATGGCCCATCGGATTTATGCGGGAATTGATTTATTTTTAATGCCGTCGTCCTATGAGCCTTGCGGTTTGAGCCAGATGATCAGCTTAAAATATGGTGTTATTCCAATTGTTTTTAAAACCGGGGGCTTGGCCGATACCATTAAGCCTTATGATCAGGCCCAAGGTAATGGTGTTGTTTTCGGTTTTTATAACCGGGATTCGATTCTTTGGGCGATGAGAAAGGCCTTGGAGATTTATCATGATCAAACCTTGCGGGTTGACCTTATGACTCGGGGCATGAAATGTGATTATTCGTGGAATAAATCCGCCAAGAAATACCATCAGATGTATGAAGATCTCGTTCCACAAAAGAAAAAAACCAAAGAAGGATTATCCCAAGAATGATTATTGGTTTAACAGGGAGTTTTGGTTCGGGCAAGACAACCGTCGCCAAAATGTTTGCCGATTTAGGGGCAAAAGTCTTGGATGCCGACAAAATAGCCCATCAGGTCATGAAGAAGGGACAAAAGTGTTTTCGTCCGATTGTTCGTCTTTTTGGCCCCGATATCCTTCGTAAAGGCGAAATTGATCGTCGAGAATTAGGAAAAATTGTCTTTAAGGATTCCGCCAAACTTCGGAAATTATGCCGAATCATTCATCCGGAAGTCACTCGAGTTATTCAAAAGAAAGCCAGGAGTTTTTTAAAAAGCCAAATCATCATCATTGACGCTCCGTTACTGATTGAAGCTGGTTTGCACCGTGTGGTTGATGTTCTCATTGTTGTCCGTGCGAATCAGCCTCTTCAAGTGAAACGAGTAACGCGACGAATGCATATATCTCAGCAAGAAGTTCTCCGGCGCATTCAGCATCAAATGCCGATTCAAGAGAAACTTCGCATGGCCGATATCGTGATTGATAATCGGGGAAATTTACTTCAAACCAAACAGCAAGTCCAATTCCTATGGACCAGGCTGTCACAAAGGGCAGCCTCACGCCAAATCAAAGGGGGATCATCATAATGGAAAAAGAAGCAACGAAACAAGTCGAGCAAGTCGATATCACAAAACTTAAAGATATGAAAATGTCAGAGCTCAACAAACTCGCCAAAGACATGGGCGTCAACGGGGTGAGCGGTGTCAAAAAACAGGACATCATCTTTAAAATCCTTCAGCGGCAAGCCGAAAAAGAGGGCCTCATGTTCGGCGAAGGGACCTTGGAAATTCTGCCGGAAGGCTTTGGATTCTTACGAAGTGCTAAGTATAATTATCTTCCGTGTCCGGATGATATTTATATTTCTCCTTCGCAGATCCGCAAGTTTGATTTAAAGACCGGAGATAATGTGAGCGGGCAAATCCGGCCTCCGAAGGAAGGGGAAAAATATTTTGCCCTTTTGAAGGTAGAAGCGGTAAACTATGAAAATCCTGAGATCAGCAAAGATAAGATTCTCTTTGATGATTTGACGCCTTTGTATCCGCAGGAGAGGGTCAATTTAGAAACAAAACCCGATGAGCTTTCGATGCGGGTCATGGACCTTTTAACCCCATTAGGCAAAGGCCAGAGGGCCTTAATCGTGGCCCCGCCTTATAGCGGGAAAACGGTTCTTTTACAAAAGATCGCCAATTCCATAACGGTCAATCACCCGGATGTGATTTTGATCGTTTTATTGATCGATGAGCGGCCCGAAGAAGTCACTGATATGCAAAGAAGCGTTCACGGCGAAGTCATTTCATCGACCTTTGATGAACCGGCAGAACGTCACGTGCAAATTGCGGAAATCGTTCTCGAGAAGGCAAAGCGCCTTGTCGAGCACAAGCGAGATGTGGTCATTCTTTTGGACAGCATTACCCGTTTAGCGAGAGCTTATAATACCGTCGAGCCGCACAGCGGAAAGATCTTAACGGGTGGTGTTGATTCGAACGCGTTACATAAACCAAAAAGATTCTTTGGCGCGGCCCGTGCCATCGAAGAGGGCGGAAGCTTAACGATTATCGCAACCGCTTTGGTGGATACCGGCAGCCGCATGGACGAAGTCATCTTTGAAGAGTTCAAAGGAACCGGCAACATGGAACTTCAGCTTGACCGAACTTTGTTCCAGCGACGGATTTATCCCGCGATTGACATCAAACGTTCCAACACGCGTCATGAAGAGCTGTTGGTCAAGGAAGAAGATCTTCAGCGTGCGTGGGTTTTACGTAAAGCACTGAATGATTTAAATTCAGCTGAGGCCATGGAACTTTTGAAAGAGCGGTTAAGCAAATTTAAAACCAACAAAGATTTTCTGCAAAATTTAAACAAACTAACGACATAATTGAAAAGGAGAGAAATACCATGAGGGATATTCATCCAAAATATGAGGCCGCGACGATCACGTGTTCTTGCGGGGAGGTCATTCATACGCGTTCAACCAAAAAGAACATTCGCGTTGAAATTTGTTCCAAATGCCATCCGTTTTTTACGGGTGACAAGAAATATGTGGATACCGCCGGACGCATCGAACGTTTTGAAAAACGTTATGCAAAGAAGAAGTAATGATGCTGCCTAAAGTCGAGAAAATCGAAAAACGTTATTTTGAGCTCGAAACACTTTTGGCGGACTCTGCCAACGTTTCTGACCAGGCACAATATCAGAAGTATGCCAAAGAGTTATCGGACATTACCCCGGTCATCGTGCGCCTGCGCGAATATCGTCAGGTTGTTAAAGAAACCGACGATTTAAAAAAGATGTTGCAGGATCGCCACGACAAAGAGTTTGAAGAACTCGCCAGGGAGGAACTCAAAACCCTCGAGGAAAAGCAATCACAGTTGAAGCTCGAGATGAATGAGCTTTTGAATCCGGCGAATCAAGATGATAATAAGGATATCATTATTGAAATCCGGGCCGGAACTGGAGGTGCTGAGGCAAGTTTATTTGCGGCTGATCTTTATCGCATGTATACCAAGTATGCCGCTCAAAAAGGGTGGAAAGCGGAAGTGATGAGTGGCCATCCTTCGGAGGCGGGCGGCTTTAAAGAAGCGATTCTAAGTATTAGCGGAAAAGGGGCCGCGAGGTGCCTCAAATGGGAAAGCGGGGTTCATCGTGTTCAACGCGTTCCAACAACGGAAGCGTCAGGACGTATCCATACTTCGGCCGCGACGGTTGCAGTCTTATTTGAGCCCGAAGAAGTCGATTTAACGATTGATAATAAAGATATTAAAATTGATGTCTTTCGTGCGTCGGGTCCTGGCGGTCAGGGAGTTAATACGACGGATTCGGCTGTGCGCATTACACATATTCCTACCGGCATGGTTGTGACTTGCCAGGATGAGCGTTCGCAAATTAAAAATAAAGCCAAGGCCATGCGTGTTTTACGTGCACGTCTTTCGGATAAAATGAAGCAAGATAATATTAACAAAACAACGCAAGAACGCCGTTCACAAATCGGGACCGGGGACCGTAGCGAAAAAATACGCACCTATAACTTTCCTGACCGACGGATTACGGATCACAGAATTGGTTTTTCGACATATCAGCTTCCCAATGTCTTGGACGGGGATCTGGAAGAACTTGTTCAGGCCCTGTTAAAAGCGGAGGCCGACTTACAGAACCAAGAAACAACCGCCGCTTCATAAATTTGAAAAGGTATTTTTATGCGTGAAGAGGACATTATTTTAACATCGCTTTTGGATTGCCGTTGGATAGATCTTTATACGGACCCAAAACCTTTGAGCGTTGAACAAAAGGCGCGTTTTGAATCGATTAAAAATCGTCGGGTAAATCATGAGCCATTGCAGTACATTTTAGGGCAAACGGATTTTTGG
>CAZAPN010000109.1:0-5971 GCA_964487145.1 uncultured Planctomycetales bacterium
CGAATGATTGACATAAAAACTTAAATATCTTGTTCTCTCTCTTTACGGGGATCTTAAAAAGAACATTAAGAAACGGCTGATATAAAAAGATAATCGAAAGAACGCTGATAAACGATAATTGGAACCCGATATCAAAAAGCGCCAAAGGGTTAAACATCAAGATGATAAAAGCCGCTCCGGCCAAGGAATTGAGGATATCAATCTCCCGCTCAACTAAAAAGCTTGAAATAAAAATGACCGCCATGATTGTCGCTCGGACAACGGATGGCTGACCGCCGGTGAGAACCGCATAAAAGACAAGAAAAATAATGGTCAAAAAGTATTGGACTTTGGGCCCCACGGGAATGATCTTCAGAAAAAGCAGCACAAGAAAAGCGACAATCCCGATATTAAAACCACTGATCGCTAAGATATGGGCTGTCCCGGTATGGACAAACAATTCTTTGATTTCCAATGAAAGATGAGAACGGTCTCCCAGCAAAAACGCCCGCATGATCCCCGCATCAAGCGAGGACAAATGGGCAGATAATATTTTCCGCAGTCTTTCCCGGGTCCTTAATGACCAAAGGATTAAGCTGTTTCCTTTTTGATGTTCGAGTACTTCGACAGTCCCGTTTTTTTTAACGCTAAAAATAAGTTTGATCCCCTGCCGATAAAGATAATCTCGGTAAGACGTCGAATCCGAAGAAAAATCAAAAGGCTCATACAGCTTCCCTTCCAAAATCAGCCAATCCCCGTAAGACAATTCAGCCTGCCGATAAATATTCACAAGGACCTTGCCAGATCGCGGCTGCCACCCCTGAGGCCCTTTTAAATATTTAACCGCCATTTTAAAGACTGTTTTCTCTCCCCTTTTCGTCAAACGGTTTTCGACATCGGAAATAATAATCCCTTGAATCCAGACAGGATTTTTCCGGTCAAACGACAAAGGAAATGAATAAATATCTTGGGATGAAATGATTTGATAGTTCCGCGAAAAAAGGGTCCCTAGCCCTGTGAAAATCAAAAGAAAGAGAATGATTTGCCACTTTCGAAATTTGATAATAACCGCGGAAATCAATAAGAAAATAATGAGAAAATAGAACAATGGGAAATTGAACCTTGTGAAAGGCTCAAGGAGAATCCCCAAACAAAAAAATAACGTGAGCGGAACAAGGGGGCGATGCCCGTTAATAGAATGTGTCAGTTGATCCATGCCAGGTAAACCTATTTATGGGGTCTTGGGTTTTTTGTCGACTACGGCGCGTTCAAAAAGATTAATGTGGCTCTCAAGCTGGGGATAGCGGGTAAATAGATAATGGAATAATAAACCCGCTAAACAAACCGAGACAAACCAAATCAAAACACATTTCTCGTGCTTTGTAAGAGCTAACATGCTAAATCGAATTTATGAAATTATGCTGGATAGGCTAAAGCTGGATGGAAAAAGGAAATGAACCGCGGGCAGTATAAGTGTTAAGTATTAAAAAAGTGGAAGAAAAATGTTGACCAGAAACCGAATGCTTAACACTTGACTCTTGACATTTAACACGCATTAGTTTTTTAAAATCTACACAACAATATTCACCAATCGATTCGGGACAACAATAAACTTCTTGATTGTTTTCCCCTCGAGGTTCTGTTTAATTTTTTCATCAGACAAAATAACGCTTTTTAGCTCCGCCTCGGTCAGATCCGGCGCCAAATCAAACTTTCCGCGCAATTTGCCGTTAATCTGCGCCACAATCTGAATCACATTCTGCCTCAAAGACTTCTCGTCATGAACAGGCCACGGGACACGGCTGACGGTTTCATCCTTCGCGTTCATTTTTTGCCATAATTCTTCGCACAGATGAGGTGTAAACGGCGCCAAAAGAAGAACCACCGTTTTCAAGGCCTCATTAAAAACGGGCTGATCAAACGAGGCAGAACCCTTTTTTTCGTTAACATACTTTTCTAGTTTATTCACTAAAATCATAATCGAACTGATGGCCGTGTTGAATTTAAACCCATCTTGGATATCTTCAGTAACTTTTTTGATGGCCAGATTACGCTCGCGCTCCAAAGTTTTATCCCCTTCATCATGCAGGTTTTGGATCGAAAAAAGCTCTGACGGTTTATAATAATTTTCAACCAAATTCCAAATCCGGCTTAAAAACCGCCAAGAACCATCAATCGCGCTATCATTCCATTCCAGTTGATCTTCCGGGGGTGCTGCAAACAAAATAAAAAGCCGCAAGGTATCAGCTCCGTATTTTTGAATCACCGAATCCGGATCAACCGTATTGCCTTTGGACTTGGACATAACTTCGCCGTCTTTTAAAACCATGCCCTGGGTTAGAAGACGATTGAACGGCTCGTCAAATTTGATCAAGCCTAGGTCTTTAAAGAATTTCGTAAAGAACCGGGAATATAATAAATGTAGGATCGCATGTTCAATTCCGCCAATATACTGGTCCACCGGCATCCAATAGCGAACGTCCTCTTTACTAAAAACTTCTTGGGCGTTATGGGAAGAACAAAACCTCAAAAAATACCACGAAGAATCAAAAAATGTGGCCATGGTGTCGGTTTCTCTTCGGGCAGGGCCATGACACTGAGGACATTTGACTTCAACAAAATTTTTGGATTGAGCTAACGGACTTCCCCCTTGGCCAGTGAATTTGACATCCATGGGAAGTTCAACCGGCAACTGATTTTCGGGGACAGGAACAACGCCGCAGCGTTCACAATAAATCATCGGGATAGGCGTTCCCCAATAACGCTGGCGCGAAATCAACCAATCACGTAAACGCCAATGGACCGTAATCGTTCCTGTTTTTTCCTTCGCCATCCAATCCGCGATGGCCTTCTTCCCTTCCTCATTTGTCAAACCGTTAAATTGAGCGGAATTAACTTGGATTCCTTGTCCTTCAAAAGCTTGCGTCATTCCTTCTGGGGTCTGGGGAACTGGAAAACTGGGGTCCTGTATAACGATTCTCATAGGAAGATTGTGTTCTTTGGCAAAAAGAAAATCACGCTGATCATGTGTGGGGACCGCCATAATAGCACCCGTTCCATATTCCATCAAAACATAGTCTGCAACCCAAATCGGAATCTCTTCGTTATTCACAGGATTAATCGCATATTGCCCGGTAAAAACTCCTTCTTTGCGAACGCCCTCTTCAACTCTCTGACTCTTTGTTTCTTTAGCCACCTTTTGAATAAAATCGAAAACCTTCTTTTCATGAGAAGTGCCCGCGACAATTTTCTTGACCAAGGGATGCTCAGGCGCCAAAACAACATAGGTCGCGCCGAAAATCGTATCAGGACGCGTTGTAAAAACAGGCAAAGTTTCCCCGGTTAATTTGACTTTAAAATAAATTTCCACGCCGAAACTTTTTCCGATCCAGTTTTCCTGCATGGTCAAAACGCGGCTCGGCCAGTTTTGAAGAGTTTTTAAATCCTCCAAAAGCGGTTCGGCATACTCCGTGATTTTTAAATACCATTGGTCTAAATCCTTTTGCACGACTTCTGTTTTACAGCGCCAGCATCCGCCCTGAATGACTTCTTCGTTGGCCAAGGTTGTTTCACAACTCGGGCACCAATTGACCGAAGATGCTTTTTTATAAGCGAGACCTTTTTCAAACATCTTTAGAAAAATCCATTGGTTCCAGCGGTAATATTCGCTGTCGCACGTGGAAAGTTCTCGGTCCCAGTCATAAGAAAAACCCATTTGGGCCAATTCTTCCCTCATTTGATCGATGCAACGATATGTCCAATCCTTGGGATGAGTTTTATGCTTGATGGCGGCATTCTCGGCGGGCTGACCAAAGGCATCGTAACCGATCGGGTGCAAGACATTAAAACCTTGCATCATTTTAAAGCGGGCAATCACATCGGCAATCGTATAATTACGGACATGCCCCATATGAATCTTACCCGAAGGATAAGGGAACATCTCCAAAACATAATATTTGGGCTTTGAACCGTCAACAGCAACCTGAAAGGTCGCCTGTTCGCACCAATATTTTTGCCACTTCTTTTCAATACGCTGGATTTCTTCGATACTGTAGGTCATCGTTCGGATGAATGATTCAGATAAAAAATTGTTTTATGATTTCACAGATTATACCCCAGATTACACAGATAAAATAAATAATTTATTCATCAATGACATCTGTTTTTAAAATCTGCGTAATCAAGCTAAAAGCGGTTCATTCTAACACATGCCTCTTTTAATCGTCAATATGAAAGCCTCTGGGGATTTTCTTGTTTTTATTTCGTGACCGCCGATGGTCGCAGATTACCCGTCTCGCCTTCGGCTCGCCGAGGCGGACACACAGATACGCGCAGATATAAAAATTTCCATCCGCGAAAATCTGCGTGAAATTTGCGTAAATCCGCGTTAACTCTTGCTTTTAAAACTCCTTCGAAAGCCCAAGGGGGATGGCATCAATTGATGCCATCCCCCTTGGGCTTAAACTGAAAAACCAGGACCTTTACTTCAATGCGTACTCAACTTCTTTTTTGGTAATGACAACACGCGGAGATTTCGAATGGTCCTTCTTCACCGTCATGGTGTGATAATTCGAATCACTTTTGTAATAATCAAAACCGCGTTCAATATATTGCTCGTCAATCCGTTCCGGATCAAAAAACCGCTGGCAGAATTGCCGCGCGACTTTCGGATCAAAAGCCCGGCAACAATACACATCCACCGAAATAAAATTTTTCGGGGTCAATGTGTGAATGACAATCGAGCTTTCAATCAAGGGTACCCAACCAGATAATCCGGCTTTGTCCGGAAAACGTGTTTCATCGCTGCGGAAAATGCTTGGCGGGGACTGTTTTTCCATCCCTAGGGCGGGCACAATCTCGTCGAGAAACTGATAGCACGCGCTCAAATCATCGCAGACACCTTGTTTGCATCCATACAGATCTAATAGCAACTGATAACCAAAGACTTTATTTTCCATCTTTTGAATTTCCGCCCTCCTTTAGGGTAGCCAAAAATCTCTTGTTAATTAATTCTAATATTAAATATTATACATTCACACTTAAAATGCAAGAGAAAATTTTGTTTTTCTTTAATATCAATTCAAAAATTTTTTAAAATGTTTTTAACCGCGCAGAATAAATAACGCAATAAACGCACATAAAACCAAAAAAACGACAAAAAACCAAACAACCTTTTGATTCGCATAGCGAACTTGTCCCAAAAATCCCTTCGACGCACGCTCCAAACTTTCCCCACAAAAATGACACAATAACGCCTCGTCATCATAAATCGGATTCTTGCAGTGGGGGCAAATATATTCGCTCATTTAATCAATCCTTCTTAATCATAAATGTTTTTTCGGTGCCCAATCCGAAGTATCAAAATTAAAATTTCAATATCTGCTATTTTATAAATCACCCGATAATCCCCCCAGCGATATCTCCAGTATCCCTCGAAGTCACCTTTTAACGGTTTTCCTAAATTCTTGGGATCTTGGGCCAGATAAGTTTCAATGCGGGTAAGGATTTTCCGGGCCGTAGATTTATCGAGGACTTTAAGATCTTCGGCGACTTGATCCAAATAGACAACCTTATACACCGATCTTTTTCCTTAAATCTGTCGCAGGGATAATTTTAGATTTGGGATCATGGAAGCGATCTTTGGCAATTTGGGCATCAGCGTAATCTTCTAAATAGTGAGCTAAGGCCTCAGCGACATAAAATTTTTCGCTTCGATGCGTGGCTTTGGCTAATGACGACAACCTATTGGCTAACTCGACCGGCAAACGAAATGCTTTTAATATGGTCATGGGACAAACTCCTTTTTCTATACAAGAATAACATTGTTATACGCATATAACAAGAAAAAATATTTTTGGCCGCATTTCTGCGCAACCAATTGGTCAACCCTTGTTGCAAGGAGAGAGTTCGGGAGTGAGATGTTGGTTGTAAGTTTTGGGTCGGGTCGTAGGATATTGGGGTGGGAATTTTCCTCATCCTCACACCTCACATC
>CAZAPN010000110.1:0-5852 GCA_964487145.1 uncultured Planctomycetales bacterium
ACCGCGATGACCCCTTGTCCACGCGCAACCGCCTCATCCAAATACTGCTTCCCCTCAAAGAACGTCTGCTCTTTAATCATCCTGGGGTGGGCCATAAAATAGATGAGTTCGATCATGCCTTTCCCGAGATTCGCGAAACAAGCGCGGGAAATATCCTCCCGCTCCTCCTTTGTCTTTTCATTCCCGAAGGCAATCGAAAGACTTTCTTGAGTCAAACGCTTTTGTTTCACCGTGAACAGAAATCCAACGAAAATAAAAAAATGTGTGATGGCTTTGACAAGCGGATAAGGCAGGTGATTAATCAGCCAGCTTGAGGCATAAAGCCCTTGACGGGCCATGGCCCTTTTGAAAACTTTCATGCGGTCTTTGAGACTCATTGACGTTTTAAAAACTTTCTTAATGGTTATCTTTGATATGAATGAGGATTTCGGCTGAAAGGGGTTTATCTCTTTTTTAGAAAATCAAACACCCAGAACTTTTTGAATTTCATCCAGGAAAACATGTGGATCAAAAGGCTTGGTAAAGTGCGCGACAGCGCCCGCCTTCATTTCGGCATCAACATCATCTAAAGAATCTTTCGCCGTCAAAAAAATAACCGGGATGTCCCTTGTCTTAGGGTCCTCTTTGAGCAGAGAACAAATTTGCCGCCCCTTCATTCCGGGCAAAATCACGTCCAAAATAATAAGATCGGGCTTCTGGGTTTTGGCCATCTTTAATCCGGCTTCTCCGGTGGGGACTCCCAAAGGACGATAGCCCCTGGACAACAAAATCGCGCTGACCATCTTTAGAAATCCCCTGTCATCATCAACGACAAGGATCGTCTTCCCGACAAACTTGATCTTAAGAAACCGGAATTCCTGCTCGATCTTTGGCTGACGGAAGAAAATAATCATCAAAACCGCCAAACAGGCTGACGCGATCGCTAACGCATCATGACCGGACGTCAAAAAAATCCGTATGATAAAAACAAAACACATGACTGCATTCATAAAAATGACAAATTGGCGGGCACGGTCAGAAAGGGTCAAGATTGCGAGATAACCTATACATAAGGGAGCATAAATCAAAAGACTTATCAAAAAAGCGTAAATTTGGAAGTCAAAAATATTTTCGAACCTATTCACATAAAGGGGGGAACCAATAATGAGTTCAGGCTTTATGATAGAAAAAATGAAACCTAAAAAATAGGTCATAAACCCAAGCCCAAAAACACAAGCTAACCCATAACCCACGAAGGTTACGGCCAGAGACCGGTGACGCTTGTACATGGAAATCCTCCTTAAGAATTTACGGCTTTTTGCGAACGACAGCTATTAGTATACAACCAAAACAAAAATATGTGAAAACATCTCCCAATTTTGTGTAAACTGTTTGTCCCTCCAATAAGGCCACCTTGCTCGTCGAGAATCCGGCTGTGAACGCTTTCTTCCCTTGCTCATCTTTGACATAATCAAAAACCTCTCCCCGATGATCCACAAAGGCGCTGACTCCGGTGTTTGCGCACCGAATCAAATAACGTCGGTTTTCAACCGCGCGAAAAACAGCAGACTGTAAATGTAAAAATGGGGCGACGGTGTCACCAAACCAGGCATCATTAGTGATATTCACCAATAAATTCGCTCCTGCCTTAACAAAACCTCGCGACAATTCCGGAACGGTGTCCTCGAAACAAATCAAAACAGAAAGATGGTGTCCCTGCCCGACTGGAAAAAGGGTATACTCCTGGCCTGGCGTAAAATCTCCCATTTCTTTTAAAATGGGAATAAATGAAACAAAATTTCTTAAGGGAACATATTCTCCAAAAGGAACCAAATGCAATTTATCGTATTGTTGGCTGACATAGCCTTCCTCGTTAATCCATTGAGCCGAATTAAAATAAGATTGGGCCATTTTGGTCACAAGACCCAATAAAAGCGGTGTCTTGAGCGAAACGGTGAAATCTTTTAAATCTTCGAACAGCTTGGGAGAATCCCACACAAAACCCGGGAATGACGTCTCCGGCCAAATAATAAGATCAGGCTTGTCCTGAACAGCCTCTTGGGTCAGGGTCTTTTGTTTCTTTAAAATCCACGGCCAATATTCGGAGTCCCATTTCATTTCCTGGGGGATATTGCCTTGGATAACAGAAACATTCATCGTCCGATCGTAGGGAAAATCTTGCCCTGAAAAATTTTTGAGCGAATGGACACCATAGGCCCAAGCTCCGATCAACGTCAGGCCCACAAGGCCAAATGCCAAGAAACCTGGTTGTCGAGAAAAAGAACGCTTTTGAATTCTCCCCAAAAACCATTCGGTTCCAAACACATTCACCATCATCACCAGAAATGAAACCCCGTAAAATCCAGTTAAATCGGCCATTTGGATAATGGTAATATTCTGATACTGGCTTAAACCCAAACTTACCCAATTAAACCCTGTCAATAAATGACCGCGGGCAAACTCTAAAGCCACCCAAATACTGGGCAAAACCAAAATTTTTTCTAACGTCGAGCGATGAGAAAAGAAATGATACCCCAGGCCAAAGATGCCAAAATAAACGGCAAAATAAAAAATTAAAAGGACCGCACCCAAACCCGTCACATAAACAAACCAATAAATCGTAGACCAAAAAAATAATACCCCAGCGAGATAACTTATCAAAAAACTCCTGATTCCCCCTTTCGAAGGAATGACCAACAACAAAGGAATAAATGCGATCCAGGCCAGAAAACCAAAATCAAATTTCGGGAAAGAGAACCTTAAAAGTAAAACGCTCAGAACGATTCCTAGAAAGGTTTTTGAAACAAAAAATAAAATTGCAGATTTAATGAAAGAGAAAATTTTGGACTTCATTTTGAAAAGTTTTTATATCAGCGGCCGCAGCACTTTTTGTATTTTTTCCCGCTCCCACAAGGGCAAGGGTCATTACGCCCGACATCGACGCCTTTTTTCTGATAGGGACGCAAAGGCTCTGGGGCTTTTTCTGGCATCTCCTCATCGAGAGAATTCATGGCCCGCGGCATCGCGACCGGCGGACGCTGGCCCGAAAGGCTCGAAAATTCATTATGAACAAACTCATGGGGGAGTTGACTTAGAATACTCTTGGGTCGCTCATCCTCTTTAACAGGTTGGACCTTGAAAATTAATTCAGCCACCTCATAATTGATGGAGTCATACATCGCCTGGAACATATCAAAACCTTCATGTTGATATTCGACCAGCGGATCGCGCTGGGCATAGGCCCGGAGGCTAATCCCGTCCTTGAGCTGATCCATGGCATACAAATGATCTTTCCATTTCGCATCAATCGTTTGTAAAAGCAAAATCCGTTCCAATTGCCGCATGCGTTCCAAAGAGATCTCTTTTTCCTTGGCCTCATAACGGTCTAAAAGCTGGTCAATCACAAGACGAATGACATCCTCTTTATTGAGTTCTTTGATTTGTTCCGGTTTTTCCTCAAGGCTAAAACCAAATTTATTTTTCAACTCCAATGTCAGGGCTTCAAAATCCCAAGGGGATTCTCCCGTCGACTCAGCCAACCAAAACCGCGGAATCACATTTTCAACAAGTCCTTCCATGGCCCCCAGGATCCGCTCCTTGATGTTTTCCCCTTCCAGGATAGAGCGACGCAAACCATAAATGACCTCCCTCTGGCGATTCATAACATTGTCAAAATCCAAAAGTTGTTTTCGGATCTCAAAATTGTGCTGTTCGACTCTTTTTTGGGCGATCTCGATGGCGCGAGAGACCAACGGATGTTCAATCACCTGGCCTTCTTCCATGCCCAACCGGTCCATAATCGTCATAATCCTGTCTGACCCAAAAAGGCGCATCAAATCATCTTCGAGGGACACATAAAAACGAGAAGCTCCCGGGTCCCCCTGACGTCCGGAACGGCCGCGCAACTGATTATCAATCCGGCGGGACTCATGGCGCTCAGTGCCGATCACGTGTAACCCGCCGACTTCAATCACGCTTTCATGCTCCTTCACAACTTGTTCTTTAAACTCACTCAAAAATTTACGGTAAGTCGATTCATATTCCGCCGGGTCTTTGATATCCTTGCTTTTGTTTTCCATAAGGCTTTTCGCCAGATGCTCCGCATTTCCTCCCAAGACAATGTCGGTCCCGCGTCCGGCCATGTTGGTCGCGATGGTAACCGCCTTATAACGTCCTGCCTGGGCAATGATATGGGCCTCAAGCTCATGATACTTAGCATTCAAAACTTGATGGGCAATCCCTTTCTTTTTCAAAAGATTCGACAGAAGCTCAGATTTCTCGATGGAAATCGTGCCCACCAGCACGGGGCGTCCGTGGTGATAATTTTCAGCGATTTCCTCGACCACCGCATTGAATTTCTCTTCTTTGGTTTTATAAATACTGTCTGAGAAATTTTCCCGCTTTAACGGCCGATTGGTCGGCATAACAACGCAATCAAGCTTATAAATTTGTTTGAACTCATTGGCCTCGGTGTAAGCGGTCCCGGTCATGCCGCTTAATTTGTCATACATCCGAAAATAATTCTGGAAAGTAATTGTCGCCAAGGTCTGGTTTTCGCGTTCAATCTTAATTCCTTCTTTGGCCTCAACCGCCTGATGCAAACCATCTGACCAGCGGCGCCCAGGCATCATACGCCCCGTGAACTCATCGACGATCACAACCTTCCCGTCACGAATGACGTAATCAACATCCAAACGGAAAAATTCTTTAGCGCGCAAGGCCTGTAAAATATGATGACGATAATCCATGGTTTCGATTTCATGGAGATTTTTGATCCCAAAGGCCTGCGCGATCTTCTCTTCGCCTTGTTCGCTTAAAGACACGGAACGTGCTTTTTCATCCGCCACATAATCATAGCCTTTGGAAAGATCTTCGCCTTTGTATTTGGCTTCAATCTCATCTTTTTCTGTGACGCGCCGGCCTTTTAAACGTTTCGCAACCTCATTCGCCCGATAATATTTGTCCGTGGATTCTTCGGCCGGCCCGGAAATAATCAAAGGGGTGCGTGCCTCATCAATCAAAATACTGTCGACCTCATCGACAATCGCAAAGGCATGGCCGCGCTGGACCATTTCTTCTTTAAACGTGACCATGTTATCGCGTAAATAATCAAAACCAAACTCATTATTGGTCCCATAAGTAATATCTGCCCCATACGCCTGTTGGCGCTCTTCTGGTCCGAGGTCATGCTGGATAACACCCAAGGTCAATCCCAAAAATTCATAAATCGGCCCCATCCATTCCCGGTCGCGCTTCGCCAAATAGTCATTGACGGTGACGACATGAACCCCGCGGCCAGTCAAAGCATTCAGATACGCCGGTAAAGTGGCCACAAGTGTTTTCCCTTCGCCAGTCGCCATCTCGGAAATCTTTCCTTCATGCAAAACCATGCCCCCGACCAATTGGATATCAAAATGCCTTAAGCCAATCGTCCGACGGCTCGCCTCCCGGACAACCGCAAATGCCTCAGGAAGGAGATCATTCAATGCTTTGGCATATGCTCTTTTAAGGTTTTCTTTCGCCTGCGTCAAATCAGTATTCAGCTGCTCTTTTTCTTCAGCGGTTGATGCGGCACGATAAAACTCATCTGTCTTGCGAAAATCTTCTTCTTCGGATTTAATCGATTCTTTGATTTGGGTCCTGAAATATTCCGATTTTCGACGCAAATCATCATTGCTTAACGCCTCCATTTGGGGCTCTAAGGCATTGATGCGAGAAACAGTGGCGGACATCCGCTTGATAATTCCTAAAGACGGCAAAGGCAGGTCCAAAGGAACATGAATATTCACTTTGGGATTCAACTTATTAATAAATTTCTGCGTTTGAGAAACTAAAATTTTGCGAAGAAAAAAATCATACATGGCTTATCCTTT
>CAZAPN010000111.1:0-5816 GCA_964487145.1 uncultured Planctomycetales bacterium
AAAGAAAAATTTTAAAGGATAAATGCCGTGAGGCGTATCCAGATACTTGTGTCGGATGGCCCTTGAAACAGTGGACTCATCCCGATCAACGGCAGCCGCGACTTCCTTGAGTGTCAAGGGGGCTATGGATTCATAATCCTCCATAAAAAAAGCGGATTGTTTTTCAACAATAAATTTTACAATCGCGGTCAAAGTCTCTTCCCGTTGTTTGATACTTTTTAAGAAATTGAGTGCATTTTCAAAATGTTGTTTAATGAATTGTTTTTCTTTTTCGTTCAAATCTTTCCGTGAAAGCATTTCGCGGTAGAAGGGATTGATCTTGAGCCTTGGCAAACCGTCGTTATTAACTTGGATTTGGCACCCTTCATCGGTTGTGCGAATTAAAATGTCAGGTTTGACATAAAGATTGGTTTCGATGGGATTATATTTGCGTGCGGGTTTAGGTTCTAGGGCTGCGATGTGATGCGCAATCTGTTCGATTTTCTCCGGACAAACGCCGAGTTTACGGCCGATCTCCGCGTATTTTTTCTTTCCTAATTCTTCCAGGTGATTTTGAACGACGGATATGGTCGTTTCATCCAAAGGATTACTTTGATAACGGAGCTGAGCTAACAAGCACTCTTTGAGGTCCCGAGAAGCAATTCCGACGGGATCGAATCCTTGGATGGTCAAGAGGACTTCTTCAATTAAGCTCTTGTCCGATAAGCCAAGATTTTTTTCGATTTCTTCGCAGGTGATTTTTAAATAGCCGTTCTCATCGATGTTACCAATGATCTGTTCACCTATTTTTTGCTTTAACGGATCCGTGATTTCAATATGCAATTGCTGCAGAAGATATTCTTCCAAAGAAACACCCTTTGAAATAGGTTTTTCACCCGTTTCTTCATCCTCATTGGGAGAATTATAGGTGTTATCAGGCCGTATTTCCGCTAGCTCTAGGATTTTTTGAGAAAAATTTTCGGTTATTTGAGGCTCTTCAGACGTTGAAGTCGAAGTCGAGTCTTGGGCAGCTGAAGCTTCGGTTTGTGGTTCTTCGAGTTCTAAAAGAGGGTTTTCTTGTAGTTCTTGGTCGATGGCTGTGCTTAATTCGATGATGGGCATTAAAAGGACAGAGATTGACTTCTGCATGACCGGAGCCAAAATTGCTCTTTGAGATTGGATTATCGAAATCTTCTGCTTCATAGCAAAAAGTATACCACACAGATAACACATATGCCAATTTTTGAAAATTTGAAAAAATACAGTTTTTAAGGTTTAAGGAAAGGTTTCTTCGTTGGTGCTTGTCATGGATTGTCCTAGACACACTTGTTCATTCTTTTAAACATTATGACAAATTTCATCTGTCTGGCTTGGGGCAATGAAAAACTTCTGATTTAACGTATCATATTGAAAATATGAAGGATAGATATTTAATCGTCAGTGAGAAAAAGAAGAAAAATATTTTTGGTATATTATTTGCTCAATATAAATAAGTGTGTAAAACATTTGAAAGAATTTGCTTCCTTTTCTGAAGATAAACGATATAATTAAGGAGGTTTGCCGTGAGAAAACGCATGACAATTACAGAAGTGGCTCGGGAAATTGGAGTTAGCTCCAAGACGATTGCCCGCTGGGAAAAGGTCGGGAAAGTCCCTAGACCTAAACGTGATTGGCGTGGTTGGCGAGTTTATGAGGAAAATGACCTTTCCAGTATTCGCCAATTTCATGAAACCGTGTTTGATTCCGAAAGTGTCGGTGTGTTATAAACCGAACTTTAAACAAAATTAAATTCATTCTTTTGAATTTATTTCAAAAAGGAGTTTAAAATGAAGAAATTCTATCCCAGAGCCAGATTACTTCTCTTCGTTGTTCTCATGATCGTTTTGATGCCGCTTCCGCTGGCTTTTGCCCAAAACTTCGCTGCAACGATTCAAGCTCCCCTCACAAATAATGAAGTATCACAAACTGATCCCCGATTTAATGTCCCTGAAGAATATCTTTTGACCAATGAACCTTCCGATCAAGATTTGCTTAAAGAACCTTTGGCAGATCCCAAATCTGTTCCTATGCCGGTTGCGATTCCTTCGACTTCTGAACAAGGGATTGGGGATTCGAGCCGTTATACATTGGGAACCAATGATGTGATTGAGGTCACGGTCTTGCGTCATCCCGAATTTTCCAACCAGTTTGTCATCAATAATGAGGGGAAGATTCAATATGATTATTTGGGTGATATTAAGATTGCGGGGATGACCAAAGATGAATTAAAGACATTATTAACCCAGCGGCTATCGGAATTTATTATTACACCTGAAGTGACTGTCAAAATCGTGGCCTATAACAGCAAAGTGGTTTATGTGATCGGCGAAGTGGGGACCCCGGGCAAGATTTTTATGCGCGGAGATACGATGACCGTGCGCGAAGCTCTTGTCCAGGCAGGGCTTCCCCTATTGAGCGCCTCGACGAGAAAGTGCCGTCTTATTACGCCGGCCGAAGGGGGAAAGGCGGAAATCAAATATGTGAATGTTTTTTCGTTATTGTATGAAGGAGATCTTCGGGAAAATTTAGTGATGAAACCCGGAGATACCTTGTATATTCCCGCAACAGTCATGTCAAAAGCGATGCGAGTCATTTCTCCTGTTGCGCAGCCAATCTCAACAGCGGTAGGGACCGGACAGACCGTCACAACGGGCATTCCGTGATTTCTTCTGAATTCATAACATCATCAATAAAAAGGAACGATTATGGAAGACTCTAAGACATCTATAGTTTCCCCCGTGAATTACGCGAAGATCTTCTTTCGCCGGAAATTTATTTTTCTGATTCCTTTGTTTGCGGGTTTGATTTTTGGGATCTGTGCGGGAATTCTTATGCCCAAGGAATTTCAATCGTCCAGCATTATCTTGGTTGAAGAGGGGAAGACCGATAATCCGCTTTTTACCAATATTGCCGTATCGACGACCGTGACTCAGCGTATGAACACCATCCGCGAGTCCATGCTGGGATGGAACAGCCTTGTCACTCTGGTCAAGCGTTTGAATTTGGACAAAGACATCAAATCGACTTATCAATTTGAGCAGTTGGTGTTATCCATTCGTAATAGCATCCATATCAAAATGCGGGGTCCCAACATCATCGATCTGGCCTATGTGGGAAAAGATCCCCAAACGACCCAGGCCATCGTCAAGAATGTCGTGGACATTTTTATTGAACGCAATATGCAGCTTCAGGACCAGGAAACCGCTGATGCCATCAAATTTATTGAGGAACAATTAAAGGTTTATAAAGGAAAAATTAAGTCGGCCGAAATCGCGGGGCTTCAGGAAAGATTAAATGCCCTGCTTCTTGATTCGACGGAAAAACATCCCTTGGTGAAGCAGATCCGCGAGCAGATCAATATGAAGAAAGAAGAGCTTCAAAAAGAAAAACTCGAGTTTACCGACAGTGAATCGTTGAAGACCCAGACAACCAATCCGATTATCGATGAGATCAAAAAAGCGTTAGGCAAAATTCAAAGCGATGACACGTCTTCAGCCAAACAGCCGACCAAGGTCGAATCGGAAGTGGCCAAAGTCGTGCTTTTGGACAAGCTGGACAATGTCATGGCCCGCGATGTTCAGGTCAACGAAGGAATTTATAATATGCTCCTCCAAAGACTGGAGACGGCCAAAATCACCCAACGATTGCAGGCCTCGAAAGAGGGGACCAAATATACGGTCTTGGATCCGCCGCGATTGCCATTAAAACCGTTTAAACCGAATAAACCCTTGCTCACCTTTTTGGGCCTTTTGATCGGAGGGATCGCCGGCATCTGTTTTGTCGTTTTAAGCGAATTTTTGGACCGTTCGTTTTTGGACGTGGAGGAGGCCAAAGAATATTTAGGAATGCCGTTGTTGGGTGCCATTTCGAAAATCACGACCATTGAAAGTATCCAGGAGGAGAGGGAACGCAATAAGTGGGCGATTGGCCTGACATTATTGGCCGGTGTCGTTGTCGTCATTATTGTTTTAGCCGTATCCACGTTATCAAAGTAAGATCGGACGTTTATGTATAATAAATTTTACGGATTTAAAGAAAATCCATTTACGATTACGCCGAATTCAAAGTTTTTCTTCGCGAGCAACAAGCACGCAGAGGCCTTGAATACGCTGATCTATGCGATCATTGCCCGCAAAGGCTTTGTCGTGATTACCGGCGAAATCGGTTCGGGAAAAACGACCGTGTGCCGCACCTTATTGAACAAGCTTGACAACGATACCCACACCGCGTTGATTACTAATACCCATTTAAATCCCAAAGATCTGTTGCTGACGATCATGGAAGAGTTGGAGATTGAATATACGCCCGGCTCGAAGGCCAAATTGTTGTCTCAGTTGAATAATTATTTGATCGAACAGCTTCGACGGGACCACAATGTTGTTTTGATCGTTGATGAGGCCCAGAATTTGTCGCCCTCAGTTTTGGAAGAAATCCGCATGCTTTCGAATCTCGAAACCGAATCTGAAAAACTCATCCAAATTATTCTTTTGGGCCAACCCGAACTCAAACAAAAGTTGGCCCTCAATCGACTTGAACAACTCCGCCAACGGATTGCCGTCTACTATCACCTTTCACCCTTGACGCGCGAAGAAACCAAGGAATATATCCGTTATCGTCTTCAGATGGTCAGTGAAAGCAACCGGCCATATTTTACCGAAAGCGCGTTGGACTTGGTGTATGAATTTTCCAAAGGGGTCCCGCGTCTTGTCAATCAGATTTGCGACAGCGCCTTGCTGACCGGATATGCCGACGGGGTTTCACAGATTGATGAAAAGATTTTGCAAAATGCCATTAAAGATTCTCCCATGAAGCTGATCGGAAAAGAGGGGGAACTGAACAAAAAGGTCCAGAGCCTTGATGAGGTTTTGACATCCGAGGCCCTGAAGCAATATGAACAAATGTTTTTAGATAAAACGGTCAAGGAATAGCCATTATGAGTAAAACAGTCCAAGCCCTGCAGGAAGTCAAGAAGGTCCGTGAAACGAAAACATCCGAACTCCCTATCGAGGACACTGACATTTTGTCGGGTGATTCCGACGTGGGGCCAGGCAGTTCCAGTAAAAGGCGTTTTAATTTTGAATTGATCTTTTTTTCGTTGATGAGCATTTTGGTGGTGGCGTCGTTTCTTATGAGTTATGTGGCCTTGGCCCGATTGCGGGATGCGAAAGTCAAGACCCGCGATTATGATATGCAGTTTGTCGGATTTTTCGATGATCAAAAGAAAAAAGTGTCCAATATCCAAAAGACCCTGGATCTGATGACAACCGAAAATGACAGGCAGTTGAAAGATTTTCAAAATCGATTGAACGAATTATCGAAATCGACCGAAAAGGTCCAGAATGATCTCAATGCGCTCAATACGTCCAATTTGCAATTGCGCAGCTATGTGAATGATCTTAATCGGACGATCAGTGCCGAGATCCAAAAATTAAAAAATCGCAAATAATTCAAGTCGAAAGGATTTTCTATGGGAAAGATTACCGATGCATTACGCAAGGCCGCCGAAGACCGTATCACGCGTCTGGATCGCATTAGCCGGATTCGTGAACACGAACGCATCATTATCAAAAAGATGGAAAACTCCAAGGTTGATTCGCGGCTCATTTCCTATTTCGATGCCAAATCCCCGATTACCGAGCAGTATAAAATTTTGCGGACCAATCTTTTGTCGTTAAATAAAGGGAAACCCCCGAGGACGATCACGATCACCAGTTCCATCCATGCCGAAGGAAAGTCCGTGACGGCCCTAAATCTGGCCATCTCGATGTCCCAAGCCATGAATAAACCTAAAATTCTTT
>CAZAPN010000112.1:0-5758 GCA_964487145.1 uncultured Planctomycetales bacterium
ATGGATTGCCAACTTGAGAAAATCACGGCGATTGATACCTTAAAAATGGCCAGAAGTTTGATCCCTTGCTTAAGCAGTTATTCTTTGGCGAGTGTCGCTTCGTCTTTAAGAGTGGGTTATGACCAGGAACACCGGGCCATGGCCGATGTCGAGATGACCACCAGTGTCTTTTCTCGGCTGCTTTCGATGGCTGAAGAAAAAAAGATAGCTTCCCTTAAGCTGCTTTCAACCCTTTTTGGAGTCGCTTATTGATTAGGGGATTTGTCTTTTTCTTTCCTTGTTATTTATCCCGAAATTTGTCAGTTTCCATTTGCCCAAAGGAAGAGATATTACTATAATAAAACTATTATGATTTATACTAAACGAATACTATTTATCTTGTTTGTATTAGGGGCTTTATGTTGTTCCTTTGCGATGAGCCAGGAACCGACGTTGGCGCCTGCCGAATATACAAAAGATTTAATGGAGTCTGTCCTTTATGAGGACGTGACGAGCCTTCGGGACAAAGCCCAATCTTTGATTGCCCAAAATGATGAACTGGAAGCCGAACAGCAATCTCTTTTAGAACAAATCGAAAGTTTAACAGAGGATATCCAGCGAACACAGGCCGCTGGGAAGCAGCCGATCAAGATTCAAAGAACGCCGATTAAGAAAGTTAAACAAAAAAAGGTTAAGGCCGCTCCCAAGGTGGAGACTAAACAATCCGACGCCGTTAAATCGGATATTGAGCAGTTGGAACAACAGTTGTTGGAATTAAAAGTGGACCACCAAGCCATGGAACAAGAAGTGATTCAGCTTCAGGTTGAAGAGAACTTTTTGACAGGTCGTATGGAAGAGCTTAAAAAAACCAGTTCCGATCGTTCGGGCAAGGATCAGGCTGAAAAAGGCACGGGTTATGTTGTGACCGAAGGCGGGCCGCAAGGTGTTCCTCCGGCGATTGTTTATACGAAAAAAGACATTCAATCTGTCAAACAGGAAAATGAACGATTGCTTCAGGAGCAAAGAAATATCCTTGTCTTAACCGAAAAAAACCAAAAAAAGATCCAAGCAGCCCAAAAGGGACAGAACAAGAATTTTCAGCTTGAACAGGACATTGTTTCCCGCCGTCAATCTCAAAAAGCGGCTATCGAAGCGGATAATCAGCGGTTACAGGAAGAGATTACCAAGATTTCAAATTCCATCGAAAGCATGAAGGCTTCTCTTCAGGAAAGGCAAAAAAAAGACCATTTATTAGGGGTTGGAGAATTGGATCCTTTAACAGCCGAAGGGAAAGAATTGCGCCAGAAAGCGTCTGAGATGAAAAATGCGATTGATGCGTTAAACCGCGAGACCGCGATGATTCAGGATTTGTTGGAAATCAAGCGCAAGAGTCAAAAAGATTTTATGACCAAGTAGATTTTAGACAATCCTGCCTGAAACGCTTTTCCGTTTGAGGGTTTGTGAAAACAGTTGCTTTCGACGAGAAATTAGGATAAAATTGGCACGCTCAATGATGGTTTAGTTTACGGAACCTGCCTTTGGCAGATACCGTAAACTGTGTGCCGGAATTGATCCCAAACGTGAGCGTAAGAGAACATTTGGGACAAGTTATAAAAGGTATTACGCTTATGAGCAACGCGACATAAGCGTTAGGCCTTTTTACCCCGAGCCCTGTTCGGGTTCGGGGTTAATTCGCCTCGCAACTTACGCGACCCTAGGGAGCGTAAGTTGCGGGCTCATTAAAAAGGGGGATTTCATGGACGAAATTCTTGAAGTGTTATCTAAGGATGCGCGCTTGAGTGTCGAAGAGATTGCCAAGTTGACAGGGAAGAAAGTGGATGCTGTCAAAAAGGCCATCAAGCAATACGAGTCAGATGGTATTATTGTTAAATATAAAACCGTGATTAATCAGGACCTTCTTAAAGATGACGGCAAGTTGGTCCGGGCCCTGATTGAGGTGAGCGTGACCCCGCAAAAAAATGTCGGTTTTGATTATGTGGCCGAACGCATTTATAGCTTCCCGGAAGTGGTCAGCTGTTATTTGGTCTCGGGAGCTTATGATCTTTTGTTGGTGGTCGAAGGCCAAACCATTCAGACGGTGGCGAATTTTGTGGCCTCCAAACTTTCTCCGATGGAACACGTGCGAGGCACCACCACCCACTTTTTATTGAAGAAGTATAAAGAAGACGGGCAAATCTTAAAGAAAGCCCAGCAGGGGAAAAGATTAAATATTTCGTATTAAGAAAAAAAGGTGAATAAATATAAAAATTTTTAAGTTATGAGAGTGAGTTGTGCGTTGTGTGTCGAGTTATGAGGGTGAGAATGAGTGGATCATCCCATCCCCAGACCCAGGACACGACCCACAACACAAGTCTCACAACCCACCCTTAAAGTTAAAGAATGGTTTTTCTATGAAAGAGTTCTCCATCTCCAAAACAGTCGAACGCTTAGCTCCGTCGGGAATCCGTGCTTTCTTTGATTTGGTCCTTGGCATGAAAGACGTTGTGTCTCTCGGCGTTGGTGAGCCGGATTTTGTGACCCCGTGGCATATCCGTGAAGAGGCGATCTATGCCTTGGAGCAAGGATTCACGTCCTATACCTCGAACAAAGGCATGGTTGAGTTGCGCCGACAGATCAGCGTTTTCTTGAAAAAACGTTACGGCCTAGATTATGACCCGGAAGAAGAAATCCTGATTACGGTGGGTGTCAGCGAAGCTGTCGATTTAGTTTGGCGAACGCTTTTGAATCCCAAAGAAAAAGTTTTGATTCATGACCCCGCGTATGTGGCTTATGGCCCTGATGTGGAATTGGCCGGCGGTATTCCCATTAATTTAAAGACCGAACTTTCCAAAGGTTTTAAATTGAGTGCTAAACAAATTGACGAATCTTATGGAAAAGGTGTGAAGGGCTTAATGATGAATTACCCTTGCAATCCCACCGGCGCTTCGTACACCAAAGAAGAGCTTAAAGACATTGCTCGAGTTGCCACCAAGCGTAATCTTGTTGTGGTCAGCGATGAGATTTATGACGAATTGACGTATGATTTTGAGCACACGCCGCTTCCCACCCTCAAGGGCATGAAGGAAAGAGTTGTCTATTTGAATGGCTTTTCGAAGGCTTATGCCATGACAGGTTTTCGTTTAGGATATGCCTGCGGTCCGGCCAAGATTATTGCCGGCATGACAAAGATCCATCAATATACGATGTTGTGTACTCCCATCATGAGTCAATTTGCCGCGATCGAGGCTTTAAAAACCGGACACAAGGACGTTTTGGAAATGAAACGCGAGTATGCCCGGCGACGCCGTTTTATCGTCGAAGGGTTAAACGCTTTGGGGCTTTCCTGCCATATGCCGCAGGGGGCTTTCTATGTTTTTCCTTCGATCAAAAGCACTGGCGAAAAGGCCTTGGACTTTTCTAAGAATTTGTTGAATAAAGAAAAAGTGGCCTTGGTGCCAGGGACTGCCTTCGGAAACCAGTGGGCCGACCATGTTAGGATTTCTTACGCTTCCAGTTACGAGAACCTTAAGGAAGCTTTGGTCCGCATTAAAAGATATTTAAAGAAATAGTTTCATTTGAGAAAAAGCGTATGATTACGTTGATTAAGAAACAGATTACGCAGATTAAGACTTGTTGAACTTTATCTGGGTAATCTGTTTTTAATCTGTGTAATCCAATTTAGACAAGGTTTTTGAAAGAATTTAATCAACGCAACGAAAGACGATTCGTGTCTAGGCGTTTTCCATACATCCTATTCATTTCTTGTTTTTTCCTTTTTTCGTGTTCGAGGCCTGCCCCGACTGAAACTTCTGAAAATTTTTTAGAGAAGGCGGCGAGGGATTCTGAGCAATCAGAACGATTCTATCGTGAGGCCATCCGAGCCTATGAACAGGTTTTAAAAACGTCACCTGAGACCCAAGTTGTTTTAGAGAAACTTGGGTCTTTGTATTATGGGCGCGCGGATTATGAAAAGGCCGCGGAATATTTCAGCCGTCTTCAAGATGAATCGGCCCGTCGACGTTTGGCCATTTGTTATTACAAGTCAGGGAAAAACACCGAGGCCCTGGCTGTCTTTAATCAAGTCGGGGAATCGGGTGATGACGAATATCTCTATTATTATGGTTTGTGCTGCGAGCAACATCATTTGTATGATCAGGCGTTAAAGATTTATAACAAAATCCAAACATCTTTTCAATCTAAGGCAGAGGCCCGGGTTAAAGCCATCAATGCCTTGGCTGAGGCGACCGATTTAAAAAGTTTGGACCTGAAGGTTCAGGAGATGATTCAAAAAGCACCTGGCCAAGAAGCGTTTCCGCAGGCCAATGCCATTGTTTTATCGGTTGATGAAAAGGCCGAGGTGAAGGCCGACAACACGATTGTTTACGAGTATTATTATTTGACGAAGATCCTGAATGACCGCGGGAAAAATTACGGCGAAATCGAACTGCATTATGATTCGACGTATGAAACGATTGAAATTGAGTTTGCCCGTGTCATCCGTCCCGACGGACAGGTCATTTCGGTGGGGGCAAAACATATTCGGGATGTCTCGCTTTATACTAATTTTCCGCTTTACAGCAATGCCCGGGTCAAAATCATTTCGATGCCCGAAATTTCTCCCGGCTGTGTCATCGAATATAAGGTCAAGCAGACCCGCAGCAAAATGATTGCGGACAACCAGTTTAGCATCGAATATTTTCTGCAGTCGTTTGATCCGATTCAGCGGGCCAAGTTCACGGTTGTGATGCCTCAGGGAAGGGCCCTCCATCAGAAGATTTTAAACGAAGAATTCAATACAACCGGCGCTGAGTTGAAAGCAAAAATAACCTCCCAATCCGGCCAGGATATTTATACGTGGGAATTCAAAGATATTCCCCAGATTATTCCGGAATCGCAGATGCCTCCCACCGTCGAGATCACGCCAATTGTTCTTTTCTCGACATTTCAATCATGGGATGAGATTTATACCTGGTGGCGTGGTTTGGCCATCGATAAAATTCAGGTCAATGATGAAATCAAACAGAAGATTCAGGCCCTGATCCAGGATTTAAAAACCCCGGAGGATAAAATCCGCGCTATTTATAATTTTTGCGCCCGGGATATCCGCTATGTGGCCATCGAATATGGTCAGGCCGGGCATGAACCGCACAAGGCCGTAGAGATCTTTAATAACAAATATGGCGATTGTAAAGACAAGGCGATTCTTTTGATTGCGATGTTGAAAGAGATCAATGTGAAAGCCTATCCGGTTTTAATCGGGACCAAAGGTGTTATCGCTGTTTCCGAAGATTTCCCGACGCTGATTTTTAATCACTGCATCGCGGTCGCCGAAGTTGACGGAAAACGTGTTTTTCTTGACCCGACTGGCGAAACCGTTTTGTACGGTGATTTGCCCGAAGGGGATCAAAACAGAAATGTATTTGTTTTCTTTGATGATAAGGGGCAGCTTGTGATGACGCCCTGGTTTGACGCCTCTCATAATACCGTTGAAATGAGGACCGTTATGAATTTTAAAGACGATGAATCAATTGAAGGTTCGCGCGAAGTCCTGACCAGCGGGGTGTATGATCAGGCCCAGCGCTGGCGCTTTCGTTACACGATTCCGATCCTGCTTGAAGATGAATTAAAGAATGCGATCCGGCAGAATATGCCTGTCGGGAAACTCAAATCTTATAAAATTGAGAATTTGGATGATGTGGCTAAAAATATTATTCTATTTTATGACTTTTCGGGGTCAAATTTTTTGATTAAAGCAGGAAAAGATAAGCGAGTTGTTCCT
>CAZAPN010000113.1:0-5745 GCA_964487145.1 uncultured Planctomycetales bacterium
CAAATAGTTTTAAAAACGCTTTTCCTGATTTCTTTGGCTTTTTGAGATAAATCTGGCATGATCTGTTTTATTTCCCCTAGGACAATTTAATAGCCTGCATGGTTTTAATATTAAAATATTTGATATCCGTCATGGAATTGGGCAGTTTCCCCGCTTTAAAAGCCGTGAGAAGATCCCCCACCGCATGATCAATCGTATGTTGAGGAATGAATCCCAACTCTTTTTTAATTTTCTCGGAAGAGACATGGTAAGAACGGTTGTCGTCGGTTGGTTCGGTCACAATCGCGATGTCTTTATCACCTATGACCTTTTTGACAATATTCGCGAGTTGACTCACCGTATGGTTTTCATACCCAACGTTAAAAATCTTGCCGGCAATTTTTTCTTTGGGATATTCCAGACTTTTGACATAGAGATTGGTCACATCTTCAATATGAATATTCGGGCGTTTTTGCGCCCCACCAAAAACGCGAATCTTACGATTATGATATCCATGATTCGTCAAGATGTTCACGGTCAAATCCATGCGCTGCCGCGGAGAGTATCCGCAAACCGTGGCCGGGCGTAAGATCAAAACCGTAAAGTCTTTCGTTTGCTGAGGCAAAAGATAATCTTCACACAGAGCCTTATATTTGGAATAATCCGTCAAGGGAACACGTTCCATATCTTCGGTCACATTCTCAACGTCTTTGACCCCATAAACACTGGAAGATGAGGCATAAATGAATCGCTTCACGTGATTCTTTTTGGAAATCTCAACCAAAGGAATGAACGCATCATAATTGATGGATTTTCCTAAAGCCGGATTAAGCTCAAAACTGGGATCATTCGAAATACACGCCAAATGAATCACCGCATCAACCCCTTTAAGCTCTTTTTCGAGCAAAGCCGTGTCCCGAATATCCCCCTTGATTTGTTTTAATTGGGGATGATTTTTCACGCTGTTCAAAACATCGTCGCCATAAATGTAGAGATCAACGACCTTGACTTGATATCCTTTGTTTAACAGCTTGGGGATTAAGACAGCCCCGACATATCCCGCCCCACCCGTTACTAAAACCGTTTGAATCTTTTCTGTCATTTGTTTTTCCTCGTCGATGTTGTAAACACTTTTTTGCCGGATCCGCCCCAAAGACTTTCAATTTCTTCAAGGACTTCTTTCGGCTGAATCGATTCCATGCACGTTTCTTTATAATGCAGGCATTGCGCTAAAGGACACGGATAGGCTTCGCAATCAAGATCTTTGGGATAAAGCCTTGTCCCCAAATTATAAAGATGATTTTCCCAGTGATGCGTGGGGCCGAATAAAACAACGATCTTCTTTTTTAATGCGATCGCCACATGTAAACCGAATGAATCGTTTGTCACAACGAGCCGGCACGAATTGATCCAGTCAAAATATTTTTCCATATCGTCCAATCCCTGCTGCCACGAAATGCTATATTTCTTCCCGATGAGCCGTTCCAATTCTTTCCAATTCTTCATGGGCCAACCCTTTAATGGCCATTTATTCCCTACTTGATAATTAAACCCGATATCGTATTTTTCTTTGGACTTGGGTTTATATCCAAAAACATATTCTTCACCTTTCCATTCAGCGCCCACCATCTCAAATAAACTTTCTTGCCAGCAAACTTTCCGGTTTCGTTTTTTCTCCAAGTTCCGGCAAACTTCCAAAGCGGTGTGACTTCCGTCATAAGCTTCGGCCTGTCCGCTTTCCGAATCAAAACGAAAACCATATCGCCGCCAAGCCTTGACCATGTCCGAAAGCGCGCACAGCCCCGGAACTTTCTCTAAATTGATAACGGTATCAAAACGTTCCGATTGAAGCTGAAGGGCCGAATCCAGATTGTAAATGAGGAGCCGGTCAATATGGGGATTCTCTTTTAAAATCGGCAAGGCTTTTTCATCGACGAGCCAGGTGACATAATCATCCTTATAAAGATTGAGCAGGACTGTCGAACGTAAAACATCCCCGTAACTTGTCACGTTGCTCACTTTCGCATCCAAAGTTTCGGAATAGCCCACCTTAATGATTAAAACTTTCTGTTTCTTCATGATCTTCCCTCTCTTTTCTTGGGAAATACTATATCGACCGACGTGTACCCATACTGTTGGTAATGATTCGTTTTGACCTTGACATCGCATTCGTTACACAGACCATAATTATCACAAGGCAAATGTTCTTGAGGGAATGTGAATTCTTCATGCAACACATTTCCCAGGACCCTCTCTTGGCGATTAAAATACAAATCAGAATGACACAAATAAATATTTCCATCCGGGCCTATTGGGACAACGGTATTCTTACACAGCACCATAACCCCTAAACGTTTTCCGACAGCAGCACCCGGAAAAAGAAGCGTCCCCTGCTGTTTCCCGGCAACAACTCCCAGATATTCCTTGGGCCGCAAATCGATATGAAATTTTTTCGCATACGCCTTTAAATCCGCCAATTCTTTAGGATCGTGAGTCGGATCTGCCAGGTAATAAAGCCCGATACTCACAACCTCCTGAAGCTCCGCGATCCGTTCGACAAGTTTCTTGTAGTCATTTTGTCCCCGGTGATAGCTCACGCGAATCGTCGGGTAGGGCGCTTTTCGTTGATTCCACTTTAATGTTTTTAATTTCGAAAAATGTTCTTTTTTAAGAAACGGCGGCAAGGCCGTCATGATATCGACTTTGTGTTTAATATTTTCCAAGATGTCCCACACACCCTTATATAAAAACGGCTCTCCGCCCTGCAAAGTGATGGGAACATCTTTAGGGAGAACAAAACGATTCAACCCCTTCACCCATTCCTCAGCGGTTAAAGACTTCGTGCGGTATTGGCCAAATTTTGCCTTATGATGCCGCGTAATGCAATAGGGACACTTCAAAAAGCATTTGTCGGTCAAATAAACGCCGACATAATCGTAATTTAAGGGGACAATAATCGGTTTTATCATCGATTTAATCTTCATCTTGTCTTAACGGTATTTAACTGTCGACTATCAAACCATCGTTGACTCAATGGGATTATGTCTAAAGGTTATGGTTAAGAGGCCGGTATGGTTGAAGGGTTAAGGTTATGTGTTTAAAATCAAATACTTAACCCAAAAACATAACCTAAACTGGCTTCTTAACCCTGACCTCTAAACTTAACCATTGAGGTAAACGACGTCCTGATATTCAACATTTAACAGTTATTCCGGAACATCCTTCATGGCCCAGCGTGATTCTTCAATGGAATAATCGTCGGCAATTTGAGCCACCATTTTTGTTAATTGAGCGACACTCAACCAGGTGTCATTGTCCCGGGAATTATAAGAAAAATTTTCCGAACAGAGTTGGCCTTTCCCTTTTAGCAAATCTTTTTTCGATTGCGGATGCGGCTGAACAATAAAACAATCCTTAAATTTAATCGCATGCCGGGCTTCGTCTTCGCTGATCAGGGTTTCATGGATTTTTTCCCCAGGCCGGATCCCCACAGCTTCTTGTCGACATTTCGGGGCGATGGCCCTGGCTAAATCCGTAATTTTCATGGATGGAATGCGCGGGACAAAAATCTCTCCGCCTTTTGTTTTTTCTAAACATGCCAAAACAAAATGAACAGCTTGATCCAAGGTAATCCAAAACCGTGTCATGCGATCATCGGTGATTGGAAGGACGCCAGTCTTGGCGCGTTCCTTAAAAAACGGGACCACGGATCCACGGCTACCCAAAACATTGCCGTAACGTACAACGCAAAAATGGGTATCTCGCTCGGCCGAATAAACATTCGCGGCCGCAAAAAGCTTGTCGGAACAAAGCTTTGTCGCCCCATAAAGATTGATCGGATTACAGGCTTTGTCCGTCGACAAAGCGACCACTTTCTTGACTTTATTCCGCAACGCTGCCTCGATAATATTCGTTGCGCCAATGACATTGGTTTTAATATACTCTTCGGGATTCCGTTCGGCCGCCGGGACCTGTTTTAAGGCCGCCGCATGAATGATATAATCCACCCCTTCAAAAACACGAAGTAAGCGATCGCGGTCTCTCACGTCCCCCAAAACATACTCAAGACATGGATATTTCGTTGGGCTCCACTTCTGGGCCATTTCGAATTGTTTAAGTTCATCCCGGCTAAAAATGATGAGCCGCTTGGGCTGATGATTTGCCAAAACGATCTGGACCATCTTTTTCCCGAAAGAACCTGTTCCACCTGTAATCAAAACTGTTTTATTCTTGAGCATTTTCCCCTCGCATTTGAATAATTAATATTTTAAGAGATCAACGTATGATGCACCGACAATTCATGGATTAAATCGACACATTTATTTCCGTTAGAAGAGATACTCATTTCCTCGCGGCAAACCAGAATGACGCCTTCTAAATGTTCGTTCGGGAGATCTTTCAAATAAATGACTTTATAACCTTCGGTCGCAAATTCTTTAAGGACCATTTCAATCAACAAAGCCAAATCCGACTCCCCTAAAACATAAAAAGTCCTTTCTCCCTGTTGATATAAGGGCAAAAGAACTTGTTTGATGGCTGTCTTAATCAGTCCGATGGAATTAATGGTTTTGAGGGTATATTTGACGGACTTTCGCATCTTTTCCGTCATTCCCTTGGGGGTTAAAATATATTGGACCTTTTTCTTGTTTAATTGGTGGATTCGGATATAACCTTTTTGGACAAGACGGCGAAGGAGCATATTTACCGCGCCTAAGGAAAGTTCCATACGGCGGGACAAATCACGCTGATTATCGGCTAATTCGGCGCCAACGATATTAATCAGCTCAAATTCCCGTTCATTGATAGGATCAGGGGTCATAAGAAAAACTGTTCAATTTGTGAACATTATAGGAGGGATACAGGGATTGTCAAGGATAAATTTTGCAAGAATAGAAATCCAATCTTATATTAAATGCTTTCAGAAGAACAAGTTATGTCTCTACTGATATTACAATTTTAAAAACGAAATTTCCTAAAGGAACTGTTTCCCTATTTTATCCCAGTAAGGTATAATAGCCACCAGATTTATTCAATCAATTATGAACGATATTTTAACGATGAAACGATTCAAATTGGCAACTCAAGATCGCCTGCCCTTATTTGCGATTCTTCTGTCGTTTGTTTATTGGGCTTACCTTTATTTTACGACGTCCATGGTCATTGCCCATGATGCAATCTGTTATTACGATATCGCGAATGATATCTTTGAAAAAGGCTGGATATACTTTTTTAAAACAGGCCCTCAACGTGAGCCGTTTTATCCTTTCATCATCGCCACTTCTATGAAAATCAGCGAATTCTGCCAGCTCCCCTATGAATCCATACAAAAGATACTTCAAATCGGAATCCTTTTTATCTCCCAACTCTTGATGTGGAATATTTTCCAAAAAATGAATATCTCGCCCAGGATGATAGCCGCGGGACTGTTATATTTTGGATTTTCTCCTTGTATCGTAAACTCCGCATTCAGCCTCTACAGTGAAATCCTCACCTATCCCTTTACCTTAGGAATTATTATCGTAAGTATCTTGGCCTGGCGATTAATCCAAGAGAAAGCCCTCATCAAGAGTATTCTGATGGGGATGGCCTTGAGTGCCTTATTCCTCGGATTAACAGGGACCAAAGGCGTTGGGGAAGGCATCTTTGTCTTTTTTATGATCCCGTTTTTCTGGCGCATCCTTAAAAGCTTATTGCAAAAAAACAAAAAAATCTTTGTTTCCTCATTAAGTTTTGCACTAACGGCGATTATTCTCTTCGAAGGGGCGG
>CAZAPN010000114.1:0-5716 GCA_964487145.1 uncultured Planctomycetales bacterium
TTTTTAATTTAAACGATTTCATCATAATAAAATAAATAATTTTAAATTTAATTTTTAATTTTTGGCATTTTTTTTGGCCCAAAGCCTCAAATCGGAGGTCCCAATAAAGTTGTTTGATTAAAAACGACTCTCTTGGTATACTATAGGCCATGTTTTTAAAGGATAAGAGAAATCATTTTATTAACCATTAACAAGAGAGAGGGCCTATGAAATTATCCAACATCTTAAGGGTCTTGTTTTCTCTGGGATTAGTCGTTCTTTTATCTCAAGCCGCTTTTGCCAAGATTGAATTTAAACCTGGCGCGGAACTCCGTTTAAGACATGAGTTCTGGAAAAATCCTTTTGACCAACGCAATGAAGCCAAGGACAACCGCAATTATTTCCGCATCAAATATTCATTAACCGGAGATTTGCTTTTAGATGGGAAAACCAATGTTTTCTTAAAGTTAACGGACGAATTTAAAACCTATACCTATTTTTATCAATCTTCCGGCGAAAAAAATTATCGTTTTGATATCAATGAAACTGTTTGGGACAATTTTTATTTGAATATTAAAGATGTTTTGGATGCTCCGGTTGATATTCGTTTGGGACGCCAGGATTTTCTAGGGACTTATGGAGAAGGTTTCCTTATTATGGATGGAACCCCGATTGATGGTTCTCGTACTTTTTATTTCAATGCTTTAAAATCAAGTTGGAAAGCGAATGATAAAAATACGGTCGACTTCATCTATATTAATAATCCGCGCTATGACAGCTTTTTGCCCATTATTAATGAACAGGACACCCCATCGGCTTTAAATGTGACCAATGAACAAGGGTATGTTTTAGATTGGCAGAATAAAGATATTGAAAATTTATTTTTGGAAACCTATTTAATCAACAAGAAGGAAAGCGGTGATCATGGTTCACGCTTGCAAGCTCAGAAAAGCAATATCTCCGCACCTGGTATTTTTGCTAAATATCAAATGAGTCCTTTTGTCTTTCGTGGTCAGTTTGCGTATGAAACTGGCTCTTATGGCGAGAGTGATCGAAGGGCTTTCGGTTATTATGGTTTTATTGATAGGGCTTTCAAAGATGCAAAATTTTCCCCCAAAGTGAGCGTGGGATATATTTACCTCTCCGGGGACGACCCCTCAACGAAAGATAATGAGGGATGGGATCCTTTGTTCTCGCGCTGGCCCTGGATGTCGGAACTTTATTGCCTCAATTACAACGGTGAATCCGGCATGGCCTATTGGACGAATTTACAAATGTGGCGTGCTGAATTGGGTCTTAAATTTACCGAGAAGATGAAAGGGACCCTGTGGTATAACTATCTTCTGGGGAATGAGACTCCAACAGGGACTTCGTTTGCGATCGATGATGGAAGAACGCGGGGACAGCTTCCTCAGGCGCGTTTGGATTATACGTTCAATAAAAATTGGACAGGCTATATTTTAGCCGAATATTTTATTCCCGGAAATTATTATGATACCTCGGCCGATGAATCTTTGTTTGTTCGAGCCGAATTAAGAGTTAAATTTTAATAAGAAATATTATTGATCAAAAGGGGACACGGGCCTTTTTAAGGCCCGTGTCCCCTCCTCATAAATTTAAATGATGGATTCTTCTTCAAAAACGCAACAAGTCCTTTTCTCCGGAAACGAAGCTTTAGCTCAAGGCGCCTACGAAGCGGGCGTTCAGGTTGCTTGCGCTTATCCCGGAACGCCTTCCACCGAAATCCTGGAATGTCTGTCCCGATTCCCCAAAGTTGATTCCCAATGGTCGGTCAATGAAAAAGTCGCTTTTGAAGTTGCACTGGCCTCAGCGATCGGCGGAAAAAGATCATTATATGCCTCCAAGCATGTGGGTATGAATGTTGCCATGGACAGCCTGATGACTTCTTCCTATGTCGGCGTCAATGCGGGATTCGTGATTGTTTCCTGCGATGATCCGGGGTTAAATTCGTCTCAAAATGAACAAGACAATCGGCTGATTGCCAAGATTGCAAAAGTTCCTCTGCTTGAACCCTCATCGCCTTCAGAGGCCAAAGAGTTTGTTCAAAAGGCTTTCATTTTAAGCGAACAGCTCGATATTCCTGTTATGGTGCGCATGACGACGCGTATTTCTCACACCAAAGAAAATGTCACCATCGGTTCTCGGCAGGAAGTTTCCGCGAAACCTTTTGAGGTGAATCCTTCCAAATATGTGATGGTCCCGCGATTTGCCTTACAACGGCATATTGATTTAGAAAAACGCCTTGTTCAATTAAGAGCTTACGCAGAAAAAACGCCGTTAAATAAAATGGAGATCAGGGATAAGAAAATAGGGTTTATCACAAGTTCCATTTCTTATTTTTATGCCAAAGAGATTTTCCCTGATGCATCTTACCTTAAGTTAGGAATGAGCTTCCCGTTTCCCGATAAGAAAGTCATTGAGTTTTGCCGCAAAATCAAAAAGGTTTTTGTGATTGAAGAACTTGAACCTTTTTTGGAAGAACACGTCCGGGCCTTGGGATTGAAAAATGTTCATTATAAAGATCCTTCTTTTCGAGTCGGAGAGTTATCTCCACAAGATATCCCTGCGATCGTGAAAGGACAAAAGAAAAAATTTCCCAAAAAAATCGTCAGGCCCCCATCGTTATGTTTGGGTTGCCCCCATCGGTTTGTCTTTAATTTATTAAAGAAGTTGGGGGCTGTTGTGGCCGGAGATATCGGGTGCTATACCTTGGGTTTTGCCGAACCGTTTTCAAGCCTTCATTCTTGTCTATGCATGGGAAGCGGAGTCACATTTTTAGAAGGATGGAGTAAAATCCTTCCGAAGAAAATTGTCGGCGTCATCGGAGACTCAACTTTTGTTCATGCCGGTATCACGGGCCTCATCAACGCTGCCTATAATAAAACCAAAGGGGTTTTGATCATCCTCGATAACAGCACGACCGCGATGACTGGAGGACAGCCTCATCCAGCGACCGGAATGACCATTAAAGGCGAATCCACCAAACAATTGTCCCTTGAGATGATTTGTCATGCGGCGGGCGCGGACCAGGTGGATGTCATCGATCCGGCGAAGTTTCAGGATTTCGAAGACCTTCTTAAAAAGCGGATGGCGGAAGAGAGGCTTTCCGTCATTATTGCTCGTCGGCCTTGCATCTTATTAGTTCAGAAACAGAAGAAATCATAAATTCATGGATAAAAACAAGATTACGAATATCGTTTTTTATGGAGTCGGTGGCCAAGGGGTTTTGACAGCCGCGGAAGTTTGCGGGTGGGCCGCGCTTCTTTCCGGGGCTCACGTCAAAAAGACAGAAGTCCACGGGATGGCCCAGCGGGGAGGGTCAGTGGAATCCTTTATCCGTTTCGGAAAAAGAGTTTTTTCCCCCATTCCTCAGGAGAATGACATTGATTTTTTGGTTTGTCTTTATCCGGAAGAACACCCCCGTTTTCAAACTCAGCTTAAGAAGACAGGTGTTGATCTGTTGTCTTATTTAACGAAGGCGCAAGAAATCCTTGCCGACAAGAAGCCTTTTTTGAACACGTTTCTTTTAGGAGTTTTATCTTTTTATTTGCCTATTCCCGAAACTTGCTGGTTGCAGGCGATTGAAAAGGTTTTACGCCGCAACACAGATGAAAATAAAACAATTTTTCTGACCGGTCGAAAGATGGGAGGCACGTTATGATCTTTAACGAAAAATTTGAATGCATGAATTTGTCGGACCTGAAGAATGTTCAGTCCGAGCGCTTGCGTAAGCTTGTGGCCTATGTTTATGACAAATCCCCGTTTTATCAAAAGAAGTTGAATGAAAAAGGTGTGTCCGTCACGACAATCAAGAACATTGAGGATATTAAAAAGTTGCCTTTTACGATAAAAGAGGATTTGCGCGACAATTATCCTTTCGGGATTTTTTCATTACCGGTTCGCGAAATCAAAGAGATCCATGTCTCCAGCGGTACCACCGGGAATCCGACGGTTGTCGGATATTCCCAGGATGATATTAATCTTTGGGCCGAGGTTGTGTCTCGTTGTTTATGCTGCAGCGGAGCTGTCCCAGGCGACATGATTCAGATTGCTTACGGTTATGGGCTTTTTACCGGCGGTTTAGGGCTTCATTACGGGGCACTGAATCTGGGATTAACGATTATTCCGTGCTCTTCGGGGCAAACCAAGAGGCAATTAAAAATCCTCCAGGATTTGAAACCAAAGATTTTAGCGTGCACTCCGTCGTATACGTTGTATATGTTAGATGCTGCTCAAGAAATGGGGATTGACCCTAAAGTCACCAGTTGGCAAATCGGAATTTTTGGGGCTGAACCCTGGAGCGAATCCATGCGCCGGGAAATTGAGGCGCGATGGAGCCTTTCGGCATTGGATATTTATGGGCTTTCGGAAATTACCGGGCCCGGGGTCGCCAATGAATGTCATTTGAAAAAAGGTCTTCATATTGCGGCGGACGTCTTTTTCCCTGAAGTCATTGATCCCAAAACCGGCGAGTGGGCAGAGGAGGGGTGTCCGGGAGAGCTTGTCATTACGACATTAACCAAGACGGGTATGCCCCTCATTCGGTATCGAACTCGCGATATTGTGACGATTGATTATCAGAAATGTGAATGCGGACGGACTTTACCCCGGATCAGTAAGATTTTAGGACGGACCGATGACATGATCATTGTCCGCGGCATCAATGTCTTTCCATCCCAAATCGAAGAGGTCCTTTTGAAAATTGAAGGCACTGAGCCTCATTATCAGCTCATCGTGACACGGGAACCGGGTGGATTAGATGAGTTGGAAGTCCAGGTCGAATTGAATCAATCCTTTTTCTCGGATGAAATTAAACAGTTGCAGCATGTGGAAGTTAAAATCCAGAAGGAGATTGAATCTATGTTGGGGATCGGTGTAAAGGTCAGGTTGGTCGAACCGAAAACCATTGCCCGCAGTGAAGGCAAAGCCAAACGAGTCATCGATAAACGAACACTTTAAGGGAGGACGAATATGAAAATCATGCAGATATCTGTTTTTTTGGAAAATCGTAAAGGGCGTTTGTTCGATGCGACAAAGGTTTTGGGGAACGCGAACATTGATATCAAGGCCTTAACCATTGCCGAAAGTGAGGACTTTGGGGTCTTGCGCATGGTCGTTGACAAGCCCACGGAAGCCCTGGATGTATTAAAGAAAAATGGTTTTATCGCTTCCTTAACGGACATTGTCGCCGTTGAAGTGGATGATCACCCCGGCGGATTAGCATGTGTTTTAGGAATTTTAAATGACAGTAACATGAATATTGAATATATGTATGCCTTTGTCGAGAAGTCCGCGGATAAGGCCATGTTGGTTTTTCGTTTTGAGGACCCGGACCGCGCGATTGCGATTTTGACAAAGAATAATATCAAAATAGTTGGAAAAAAAGAAATCCAATCTTTATGAAAAATCCTGTGTCCTTTCGAGATCAGAAGATGGAGTGTATTGATCGGGCTGATTTAGAGCATTTTCAGCTTCAGCACTTAAAAGAAACTGTGACCGCGGCGTTAAAGACGCCGTATTATCGCCACCGTTTAAATCGGGTTGGCTTAAAATCCGCCGATGATATCCGAAGTCTGAAAGATTTGCAGGGGATTCCGTTTACGACAAAAGATGATTTGAGGGAGTTTTATCCTAAAGGCCTTTTGGCCACCGATATGAAGGATGTTGTCCGGATTCATACCTCAAGCGGAACCACGGGCGTGCCCACCGTTATTTA
>CAZAPN010000115.1:0-5710 GCA_964487145.1 uncultured Planctomycetales bacterium
GTAGTATACAACCCCACAGATGATCAATAAAAAGGCGAGAGCAACAAAAAACGTTAAAATCCCTGCTGAATTCCTGATTGTTTTCTTTTTTGTAAAAAGCATAGAAATAAAATAAACGATCCCAGCGACCCCAAGAGAAATGGCAAGTAAAATAATTAAGAATATGCCAATCAATATCATGAAATATATCATTCGAGTTTCTCTTTTATTTTTCTGCGACGACTAACATCTCAAAATTTTCTGGTGTCAATTTGTTGTTTCTTGAATATGCCCCGAGTTTTGCGCCGAAAATATCGATCTTTTTATATTGAAGAGTTTTTAAGGCCCAAGTGATTTCACTGGGGACATAATAGCGCTCGTTACATTTAAACTCCCTTTTATTACCTGAATCGTCTTCAATAACAGCGATGTTATGATCACGGAAAGTCATTAGATCAAAAGAGCATTCCTTACACTGGGACTGGCCTTCTTTCTGAGCCGACTTATAGAATTCATTGACCGAATGAAACAGCGGGAACAATCCGTTTAATGTGGTAAAAATGAACTTGCCTTTTCTCTTAAGCGCTTTGGTTGCTTCTTTAAGGATCTCAAAGTTCATCTCATCTGTTTCCATCAGAGAAAACCCACCTTCGCATAACATAATGGCCAGATCAAATTCACCGTCAAACGGAAGGTTTCTGGCATCATGTTTCTGAAAATCAATGGTCACCCCTGTCTCTTGGGCTTTTTCTCTTGCCCTTTTGATCTGTGACTCGGATAAATCAATTCCCGTCATGGAATAACCTCTCTTGGCCAATTCAATCGAATGCCGACCTGTGCCGCAGCCCACATCGAGAATTTTTATAGATTTATCATGATTTATTTCCTGCTCAATGAAATCACATTCGCCAAGTGTCCCCTGGACGAAACACTCTTGGTCGTATTTGTTGGCGTAATTTTCAAATAAAGATTCATACCATTGTTTCATCACGATCTCCTCTAAGTTGCCAAATCATTTTTGATAGATTAGGATGGTTGTATAATATTATCCCTATAGGCCATCCTAAAATTTACAGCTAAATTTTTATATTCATAGTGTGAAATTTTTCAGAAATCCAGGACATACGACAGGATTATATGGATTATTCAAATTCCAGTGACACAGGACTAGTTCGTATTTAGTTGGGATTACCGGGTGCATCCCACGGAATTTTTACTTACCCCGGATTGAAGTGGGTTATTTTTCAGTTATCCGTTGTAAGCAGTCTTCGGCGATAATCATCGGCCGCATCCTGTCGGTCACGCCGGTATTTGTAAACTTCATCGCTAATCCTTGACGCCTCGCGTTGAGCATCCATCACAGCATGATGCTGCGCCTGCCATCCGGCGGGTGGAGACATCATCATTTGTTGCTGCTCTTGGGAGTATTGCTGAACCTGGTTCTGATCTTGGCTAGGAGTAAACGCAAAAGCAATTAAAATAACTCCAAGGGCGATGACGACAATCGTTCCTAATGAAACATAAATCGAGTTCTTGGGATTCTTCCGGACATAATCACCCAACGGGGAAAGCTTCCCCCTCCACGGACGATAGACAGCCGTTGCAAAACGATAGGCCTTTTCTTCCAGAGGAGTCAGTCCCTGGGGTGGCATCTCATTACCGGGAAGTGGCGGAGGGGTTGTTTTGTCTCCGGGCAAAGGCGGCGGTTGGGTACGACTTTTAAATAATCCCGTTAATTCCTGAATCTCTCCGGCCAATTTCCAATCATTCATTCCCTCGCACCAAGCGAGCATTTGGGAAGTGATCTGGTTTTCCTTTATCTTTTTTTTGATTGTTTCCTCATCGAACGGACCCATTTTCTGATTGTCCTTGCCAAAATAATAAACTTTGTCCATATCCTCTCCTTTTTTTGTCGTTTCCCAAAATTTCGGGGATACACGATTGAACTTTATTCAATTTGGGTTAAAACGTACATCCCCAGATTTAGAAAACACTCCTCTAAACATTCTTATCCCGTTTATAAAGAAGATTAAATTATCGCAAAAGTTTTGAATTTTTTGACAAAGATTAATCGCCGTTTGTTTCCAAATCGTTTTTCAAATGGAAAGAGTTAAATTTTAAGATGCGTTCCATCGCAAAACGGCTTTTTGGCCGATGCCTTGCATCCGCACCAGGCCACTTTGCCGGGCTTATCGATCACGGTGCGGATGGGGGACATCCCTGTGTTTTTGGTCTTGTGCGACCCGTCGCAAAACGGCTGTTTCTCTGACTCGCCGCAAGAGCACCACCAATATTCTCCTGGTTTCATATCCAAGACGTAGGGACTTTTTTGTTTGGCCATAATACCCCCCTTTATTAGGTTGGTTCAAATATTAGAAATTCTCAGCTAATACTTCATAGAAGCTTTGCGGATGTTTGCAGGCCGGGCATAGTTGTGGGGCCTCTGTCCCTTCAAAGACATATCCACAGTTGATGCAATGCCATTTGACAGGAGTTTTTTTCTTAAAGACCTCGCTTGATGCGATATTACTGACAAGCTTTCGATAACGGGCTTCATGGAATTTTTCCACTTTGGAAATTTGTTCAAATGAACGGGCGACATCATCAAAACCTTCGGATTTAGCGATTTTGGCAAAATCCGCATACAGGGTTGTCCATTCGTGTTGTTCGCCGTTTGCGGCGGCTTCGAGATTAGATTTGGTGTCCTTAATCATACCCGCTGGATAGGCCGCTGTAATTTCCAGGTCCCCTCCTTCCAGGTATTTAAAAAAGACCTTGGCATGCTCTTTTTCGTTTTCGGCCGTTTCCATAAAGATATTGGCGATTTGTTCGAATCCTTCTTTTCGGGCCGCGGAAGCAAAATAAGTATAACGAGTCCTCGCCTGAGATTCTCCGGCAAAGGCGGCTAAAAGATTTTTTTCTGTTTGAGTCCCTTTAATTGATTTTGCCATTTTTTTCTCCTTGATTTTGTTTTCATTTTATGGGTTATCGTTTCCCTCCTAAAATCGAACCTAATACACCCCGAATAATCTGACGACCGAGAGAACTTCCGATTGATCGCACGGCACTTTTCGCTAAGGCTTCTCCCAGACCATCACGTGGTCGGCCAGGAGCGCGTGTTGAAGGCTGTTGGGGATATCTCATCGGTTGTTGAGGATATCGCGATGGTTGTTGATATGTCGGCTGCTGATAGGTTTGCTCTTGCTGAGCGGCTTGTTGGGCTTGGGCAAGTTTCTCTTCTGTCCGTTTTTTAATAACTTCAAAGGCAGACTCTCTATCAACCATTTTTTCATAATTGCCAAAATGAATAGAACTTTGGATAATTTTCTGTCGTTCTTCAGGAGTGATGGCTCCCACCCGACTTTGAGGCGGGCAAACAAACGCCCGTTCGACAATGGCCGGGGTCCCATTTTCCTCAAGGAAAGAAACCAAAGCCTCTCCTACGCCCAGTTCCGTAATGACTTTTTCGATATCCAATTTCGGGTTGGGACGAAACGTCTGAGCCATAATCTTAACAGCTTTTTGCTCCTGAGGCGTAAAAGCCCTTAAGGCATGCTGGACACGATTACCCAACTGAGCCAAGACTTTATCAGGAACATCCTTTGGATTTTGGGTGACAAAATAAATCCCAACCCCTTTCGAGCGGATAAGCCGAACGACTTGTTCAATTTTTTCGAGCAATGCCGCCGGAACATCTTCAAACAAAAGATGGGCTTCGTCGAAAAAGAAAACCATTTTGGGTTTATCTAAATCTCCCACTTCCGGCAATCGTTCAAAAAGTTCTGCCAAAAGCCATAAAAGGAAAGTCGCATAAACTTTCGGTTTCGAAATCAGTTGATCGGCCGCAAGAATATTGATGATCCCTCGTCCGTCAGATGAGGTTTGAATCAAATCAAAAATATCCAGCATAGGTTCTCCAAAGAATTGGTCTCCCCCCTGTGTTTCTAATTCGAGGAAACCTCTTTGAATAGAACCCACCGATGCTTTGGAGATATTGCCGTATTCGGTTGTAAATTGCGAGGCGTTATCTCCGACATATTGGACCATCGCGCGTAAATCTTTAAGGTCAAGAAGCAAAAGTCCATTATCATCCGCGATTTTAAAAATCAAAGTCAATACTCCGGTTTGAACATCATTCAAATTAAAAAGCCGTCCCATCAAAAGTGGTCCCATATCGGAAACAGTGGCACGGATCGGGTGCCCACTTTTGCCAAAAACATCCCAGAAAGCGACAGGAAATTCCCGAAATCCTTGATCGGAAAGGTTGAGCATTCTAATCCGTTCCATGATCTTAGGTGATTCGCTTCCTTTTTGGCTCATTCCCGAAAGATCGCCTTTCACATCGGCAAGAAAAACCGGGACGCCGTTTTCGCTTAACATTTCAGCGATTCTTTGCAAGGTCACTGTTTTGCCGGTTCCGGTAGCGCCGGCAATAAGACCATGACGATTGGCCATCCGGGAAATCAGACAAAACTCGATATTCTTTGGCCCCTTTGCGATTAACATTGGTTTAGCCATGAAAAAATCCTTTCCTAAAATTGTTTAATCAGCCCATAAACGGAAATAAACGCGTTTTAGTTTAACATAAAAGTCGATTCTCAGAAATAAAAAAACAGGCTGACGAATCAGCCTGTTTTGAATTGCCCAAACAAATCGATTGCCGCCGTTAAAAAAGAAGTGGTGGTAGAAATAGCCCATATCCAAGAAGAACTACGGCGATGACACCCAAACCGAGTCCGATGCCCCACATAAATTTCCTTTTAAGAAGAGCACTCACCGAAGAGAGCATGATGGCAATCTGGAAAAAAACCACGGCCGCAGAAAAAAAGTTTCCTTTTGTGGCCAAAAGCTTGTTAGTTGCCGCGGCCTCTTCCGCTTCTTTTTTGATCTGATTCTTTTCTATATCATACCGTCGAATTTCAAGAATGGCTGTTTGAAGTTTTTCTTCATATAACGCTTTTTGCTGATCATTAACAGCCCCCAAGATTTCGACTTCAAAAGCGTTTTTTTGTGTCTCGGCCAGATTCTCTTTAATACTTTTGGCCTGATAGTAAGCCCATTTACTCGATTCAATGGCCGTTAAAAGTTGGGTTTTGGAGACACAGGCAGTTCCGCGGGCGGCCGCAATGGCTGTCATGACCGCAAGACATGTGGTTGTTACGGCTACACCTTTCATCCATTTTTCCGATAAAAGCTCGGACATGAATTTCTCCTTTGGTTGATGTTTAAATAGAAATCTTATTCTTTCAACTTATTGGCTTTTCGTTCGGCCTTTCTTTTTGCTTTTTCTGCTTCTTTTTGGGCTTTTTTGGCTTCGCGTTCAGCTTTCCTCTTGGCTTGTTCTAATTCTCGTTTGGCTTTCTTTTGGGCTTTTTCAAGTTCTCGTTTTTCCTTTTCGGCTTCTAATTTCGCTTGTTTTTTTGCTTCCTTCGCTTCTTTGGCAACCTCATGAGCAGTTTTTTTAGCTTCAATCTTGGCCTTTCGTGCTGCTTTTTCAACACCACCTAAATGCAGCCCTTTCCCTTGAGCGAAAGCCATGTGAGGAGAAACGATTAAGGCGATGGCAAAAAGATAGATGATAAATTTTTTCACTTTTTCCTCCTTGATTCTTCGGTTAAAGATATTTTATGACTTTTTCTAAAGATTGTTTATGCGGACTTGGGTTTTCTCGATTGGCATATCCGACAGGGACAACCGCCATAAATTCTCCGTCGGGTTCTCCTAAAAACTT
>CAZAPN010000116.1:0-5700 GCA_964487145.1 uncultured Planctomycetales bacterium
ACCACAGGGAACGTAAGTCTGAGGCCGAATTTACCCCGAGCCCGAATAGGGCTCGGGGTAAGAAGGCTTTGCATTTATGTCTCTTTGTTCCATAAATGCAAAGCCTTCTAAAAGGAAGCGTAAGTAAAAAGGGCGAATTAACCCAACACCCAAAAGGGCGTTGGGAAATACATCCACTAATGTTTACTTATGTTCTCATTCGGAATCCGTTTATAAATCTTAACGGCGTGCGGGGCAAACCAGCCCGCAGATTGATTCCAATCGCCAAAGCTTGCCACTTCGCGGAAATAAGCGTCAATGTACTTGGCCAAATTGGGACAATATGTTTTGCCAAATTCCCCCATCCCCGGCTCTGTCGATTTAACACGGTTTGACAAAAGAACATAATTAACCTTTTGCTCTTTAAGTCTCTCCATCATTTGGACCTCCTGTTCCGGCGGGACATGGACAAAATCAAAAACCATGATTTCCCGAACAGGAGAACGCTGTTCAGTCAAATAATAATAAAGGGGTTCATAAGGTATGGCTAGAAAACGCTCATCCGCCTTAACATTCGACGACAAATAACCGGTGGCCGACGAAACAGTTTTTATCCATTCCGGCGGATTATTGACATAAATTTTCAAATGCGAATCAAAAAGATATTGCTGCGGATATTTGGATATTTCCGACTTAAACGCGTATTTTCCCTGGACCTGCAAGGCGAGGATCCCCAGACAAAGAGTCACAATAGCGACCTTATAAACATGCATGGTCTTCATCACAACTCCAGCCAAAAAAAATGAACCTAACACCATGACCGGGAAGACTGGCCAAAGCTTATAAAGAATCCCTGTTAATAAAAACTCATGAAAAAGAACAAGGGCGAAGACGAGAAAAATACCTGAAACTAACAAATATTGAAGATTGAATGTTTTTCTAAAATTGTTTCTGAAAAAAAACGTAATAAACAACCCTAACGAAGAAACGAAAGTCAAAAACAAAACCTGATAAGACCAATAAACCGGAAAGAAAGATGTACTCGAACCATCCAACGCCAATCCCCGCAAATGAGCAAGCATGTCCCACCAAAAAATCTTCAATCGGCCCAATAAGGGAATCGCGTCACGGAACTGGTCATATCCGGGCAAGACAGGTAAACATTGTTTGACATAATAATCGGGAAGCCCCCAAAACAATGCCCCATAAACTAACCCGGTCAAAACAACAGGAAGTGATAAAACGACTGTGTCACTCAAAATTTTTTGAAATATTTTTGTTCTCTTCTCATGCCAAGAGATAACCAAGATCAAAAATATCGAGGCCGCCCAAACCACCCCGCCAATATTCAATTTAATCAATAAAAGCGCCGAGAGGATAGGAACCATTCTCCAGAGCCAAGATCGTCGTCGATCTTCAAGATAACGTAAAAGTAAATAAATTTGCACCAATAAAAAGAAGACAGCGCCGGTATTATTAAAGGTATATAAAAAATTGGGGCTGAAGGCACACAGCCAGCATCCGGCCAGCATGGCCATCACCGGCTCAACCCACCTGACCAAAATAAAATACACAGCCAGGCTCGAAAGGACCTGCAACAGGGCTTTCCCCAATAAAATGCTGGGGACCGTGACTCCAAAAAATTTAAAAAACAAGGCATAATAATAATGCATTAGAGGGCCGTAAGTATAGTAATAATCGCGATACGGCAGCTCTCCCGAGAGAGTCCTTTGATAGGCGTATAAATCCCTCCCCAAATCTCCCTGGACAAGATATGGCAAAACATTAAACGAAGGAAGATAAATCAAAACCCCGAATAAAACAATGAGGCACGCAAAAAGAACTTTATGAAAGTCATCATTTGCTGGACCACTTGGAAGAATCGGGCTTTGAAAATGGTTTGGCTCAAAAGACTCTTTGTTTTTTAAAAATTCTTTGAAATCAAAATATCGGGAGGCGGCCACATATTTCCTTCGAGAGCGTTTAATCAAAATGAAAATCAGAATCTTTTTCAATGCCGCGCTCATCACCGGGACCTGCCCGAACGTGAAGCCATAAATCCTCAACATCATCCATTGCCAAGGCTTCATTTTTTTTCAGCCTCCCGCGCGGTCATTAAATAATTCGCAGTTAACGGAATACAATACCGGTCATCCATCCACGACGGATTCAAAATAGAATTTTTCTGTAAACCCCTCTCGATTTTCTCCAGGATATCACGACGGAAAACAGCAAAACCCAAAGGATACAAAAATTGGGTTTTTCTCGACATCTTTTCCGGCGAAAAATAACCGTCATTTTCAAGAAACGGTTCCAAATGACCGATGCATTTGATGGCGGAATCTTTTACGTCTTCCCGCCGTGTCTTAAAATAAATCTGGGCCAAAAGGCTCACGGTTAAAGAATCATACCCCAAATCAAAACCTCCGTATTCGCGAAACGCCCCTTGAGAATTTTGGAGCTCAAAAAGTTGGTCCAACTTCTTTTCAAAACCTTCCTTAAAAATTTTTTCATCCATCAATAAATAAAGGTTATAAAGAGAAAGCGCGGAACATGCCACTTGGTTTGCCACATCAGGGTTCGTGTGCTTCATCAAAAAACGCCCGGTGTTCGATAGGTCCGAAGGCAACTTTTCTTTGAAAACCAAAAAAGTTTCCGTCACGGCATGAAGCGAAAAAGCGGTCGCGCACGAGTGCCGTTCGAATGGATAGCTTTCATCCACACTTCCGTCGTGGTGCCGCTGGCGAAACCAAAACGCAGCCGCGGACAAACTCCATTGCCGCATTAATTTTGCTTCAAAGAATTTATTCGTCGGGTCCTTCTCTAAATAGGCCAAAGCCAACACCAGGCAGGCTTCTTGAAAACGGGCATTGGCAAAATCCATAGTTTTATAGTGCCAGAAAGCGCGGTCACAGCACCCCAGGGTCTTTGAATCCGGGTCGCGGTCCATGAACCCCAAAATCCGTGGGACTTGAGACAATGCCTTTTCCAAAAAAATATTCATGTAATTATAATTCCTTGATTCCTTCGCGATACATGAGGGCCCTGGCCCTCGATTGGGCCACAATCAAATCCGCCAAAAGCCCCTGAAAACCAATGACGATTCCGCTCACGATGAGAATAATGTCGGACAATTGCAATCGATGGATCACGAAATAATAATCGTGCAAAGATTTTATGACGCCCCAACCGACGAGAAGAATAGCCATGGGGAAAAATACCCGCAAAGGTTCAAAATAGGTAATCAGCCGGAAAATCGTAACAATATAACTATAGGTATCTTTGACCGGATGGAATTTTGACTGGCCGATCCGTTTATAATATTTTGTCGGGATATATTTCACGGGATGGCCGTTACAGAGAAACGCCAATGTCATCGAGGATACGCAGGAAAATCCGTCGGGAATGGTCCACAAATAAGGCATCATCAGCTTCCGCTTGAATGCTTTCAATCCTGTATTTAAATCAGGGATGTCGAACTTAGCAAGATAACTGGCCAAGCGGCCAATCAACCATTTCGCCGGACCTCGCAACCAAGGAACAGTCCCCTCTTCGCTCGTGCGCGCCCCGTTGACCTGATCATATTCAGGAAAAAAATCTAACATTTGAGGAATGTCTTCCGTGGCATAAGTCCCGTCCGCATCCAGCATGACAATAATGTCACCTTGGGCAGCTAAAATTCCTGTTTTACGGGCAGCCCCCGCCCCTCGGCGAACAGGACGACGGACAACCCGGCAGCCTAATCTTTCAGCGACCGAAGAACTTTGATCGGTGCTGGCGTCATCCACAACGAGGATTTCATAAGAATGCTTTGTCTTCTGCAAGGCCGCGCGGATATCCCCCACCACCTTCGGCAAAGCCTCCTCTTCATTATAACAAGGCATAAGAATCGTTACGTTCAACGGATTTTTTTCCATAAATCCCCCTCATCTTTTCTGCAAAAATCATGCTTTCATTATATACAAAAGATTTCTCAGAACGAGAAAAACTTAAAAGCCCATCTTTATCTTATTTGACCCTGTTTTTTCTTTTCCCGCAACCAATAAAGAAGAACCGTCAAACTCATGATCTGTTTATCCACAAGCAAGGGAGAACGTCGCCGGTCTTTTTGTAAGCGTTCAACCATTTGGGGTTCAAACCACCCCAAACGATTAATTTCATGGGACTGTAAGACCTCGTTTTGAAATTGACGCAGTTTCGCGTCAAAAGTTTTGTTCATCGGCAAGAAAAACGGTTTTTTTTGCCTTGGCAAACTTACATTCTTGGACTGATAAATCCGTCGAACAACATGCTTGTTATCACACAATGACTTGTAAAAATGAAAAGGTAGCTTTAGAAAAAATTCGACCAGCCGATAATCCGCATATGGGCAACGGCCTTCAATCGAATTAGCCATGCTTAACCGGTCAAGCTTCATCAAGGTCTGTTCGGGAAACCACGTTTTCAAGTCCCATCGTAACACTTTATCGAAAAGATTAAGATTTTTCTGTGCAAAATGTCGCTCCATATCTTCCTCAAACTCATCAGGTTCTTTGGACAACATGTCCTTAAAATCTGACGTGTATAATTCCTGGCGAGCTTTTTCCGAAAAAAGAGATGCCCAGTTTAAATAAGCGGATTTCCCGTCCGAATAAGTCTTTAATAGTTCTCTCAAGCGTCCCTTTCCTGCGCTCCCAAGTTCAGCCGGATAATGAAAAAAAGCACTCAAAGCTTTCGAGGGAATCATCCCCAGCACAAGCGCCATCGTCCTTCGAATAAACCCGGGAAGATGGTCCGGCATCTTTCGGAAAAATGTTTGATGGACATAGCTTCCCAGGATTTCATCCGCCCCGTCTCCGGTCAAGATGACCTTAACGCACTCGGAAGCTCGTCGTGCCAAAAGAAATGTGGGAAGAATTATCGCATCCCCATACGGTTCGTCCATCGCGGCAACAGCCTCAGGCAAATAATCAAAATCCTGATGGGTCATCTCAAAAACACGATGACGGCCTTTCAACTCGCGAGAAAGCTCGGCCGCCGCATGGACTTCATCAATTTCTCCGCCAAAACCCACGGTGACAAACGTGGGCGTCGAAACCTTGGCCATTTCTATCGCAATCGAAGCGCTATCAATGCCGGAACTTAAAAACAATCCTAAAGGTACATCAGAAATCAACCGTAACTTCACGGCCGAAGAAAACAACGATTGGAATTCCTCTTGATAGCTTCTTAATGTTTTGCGTTTGACGTCTTTAGGGCTTTCTCGAGTTTGGGGAATTTGCCACCATTCTTTCGCCTGTAAAATTTGTCCCTCATCAGAAACCAGGACCCAAGAGCCCGCCGGGACTTTCTTGATTTTTTTATAAAACGTCCGGGTGCTGGGGACATAGCGGTAGGTCAGATACTGGTCAATGGCCCTGGCATCATAATCTTCCTCAAAAAACGGCAAGCCCGACAGGGCCTTGGTTTCCGACGCGAAATAAAATGAAGACCCCAACGACATGATGTAGAGAGGTTTTTTCCCGAGCCGATCACGGACGAGCCAGAGTTTTTTAAGGGTATTGTCCCAGAGGGCAAAGGCGAACATGCCGTTAAACTTTTCTAAACAATCAAAACCCCATTGCCGGTAAGCATTCAAAATGACCTCTGTATCCGACTGGGTTTTAAAGACGTGCCCCCGAGAAATTAATTCAGAGCGGATTTCTTTAAAATTATAGATCTCGCCGTTATAAACAATCACCT
>CAZAPN010000117.1:0-5524 GCA_964487145.1 uncultured Planctomycetales bacterium
TGCGTTTATCATGGAGTCGTGAAGAAGTCGACAAAAAACTTCACAACATCATGATTTCTATCCATGAAAACTGCGTTAAATACGGCAAAGAAGATAAATACATCAACTATGTGAAAGGTGCTAACGTTGCCGGCTTTGTTAAAGTCGCAGATGCCATGCTCGATCAAGGGTTAGTTTAAAGATCAAATTCTGCCTTACCATTAAGGGGACATGCCTCGCTTCTCATTAAAAATGCCGGGATGTCCCCTTAATTTTTGGGCGAATAAGGCTTGGAACTATGCATAGTACAGGGATTAAAGGTTTAGATAACGCGATCACGGGATTACACAAGGGCGATAATGTCGTCTGGCAAGTGGAGACCTTTGACGATTATCTGTCTTTTGTGGCGCCGTTTGTCCAGAATGCCATCAAAGAGAAAAGAAAAATTGTGTATATCCGTTTTGCGTCGCATAAACCGGTCATCGCCTCAAAAACAAAAATTATTCGTTATGAGCTCGATGCCGGAAGCGGTTTTGAAACCTTTACCACACAACTTCACCACATCATTGCCAAAGAAGGAAGGGATACCTATTACGTTTTTGATTGCCTATCGGATCTTTTACCTGCTTGGGCCACGGATTTGATGATCGGTAATTTCTTCATGGTGACATGCCCCTACCTCTATGAATTGGACACGATCGCCTATTTTGCCATTTTGAGGGACAACCATTCGTATAAAACGATTGCGCGGATTCGCGAAACGACCCAGCTTTTGATGGACGTCTATCACTGCGATAACATTTGCTATGTCCATCCATTAAAAGTTTGGAATCGTTATTCCCACACGATGTTTTTGCCCCATTTTAAAGACGGGGAGAATCTTGTCCCGATTACGGATAGTGCCGATGCCGCCAAGCTTTTATCCCATATCCGTGAAAAAGGGACGGAAGTCGCTCAACGGCATTTGGACCATTGGGACCGTCTTTTTATCCGCGCCACAGAACTTCTGGATCCCCGCATCTCGAAAGAAGTCAAACAAGAGATGTTTGAATATTTAACACGCATCATGATCACCCGTGATCATAGAATTATGGGGTTGATCCGCAAACATTTTTCTTTGGAAGACTTTATTACGATTAAAGACCGACTGATTGGAACAGGGCTTATCGGCGGCAAAACGGTTGGGATGCTCTTGGCGCGAAAAATTCTTAGTCATGAAAAATCAATAAATTGGGAAAAAGTCTCAGAACCCCATGATTCTTTTTATATCGGGGCCGATGTCTTCTATTCGTTTCTTGTCCAGAATGCTTGGTGGAAATTACGCATGGAGCAGAAAACTAAAAAAGGGTATTTTGAAGTCGCACGAGTTCTTCGTGAAAAAATGCTTTCCGGGAAATTTCCCGAGGAAATCCGCGAACAATTTCAGCAGATCATTGAATATTTTGGAACATCGCCGATCATTGTGCGATCTTCAAGTCTTCTGGAGGATGGGGTTGGAAATGCGTTCGCCGGAAAATATGAGAGTATCTTTTGTCCGAATCAGGGCACACCCGAAGAGCGCTACAATCAATTTGTGGATGCCGTTAAACGAATTTATGCCAGCACCATGAGTGAAGAGGCTCTGAATTATCGGTTGCATCGCGGACTCGATAAAAGGGATGAACAAATGGCCCTCTTGGTTCAACGTGTATCGGGTTCGTATCACGGGGATTATTTTCTTCCAGACATGGCAGGGGTCGGAATTTCTTATAACACCTATGTGTGGAATGAAAAGATCAAGGCCGAAGATGGCATGATTCGCCTTGTCGTTGGCCTGGGAACAAGGGCCGTCAACCGAGAAGAGCAGGATTATGCGCGGGTGGCCGCTTTGAGTGACCCGTTGTTGCGACCGTATTCGGATCTCAATGATATCCGGCGATTTTCCCAACATGACGTGGATCTGATTGATGTTAAAACAAATCAATTTCGCGCGATTTCATTCTCAAAGCTGATGGGTGAAAATTTGGAATTAGCCATTTGTGATTATGCGGCGGTCAAAGATGACGAGATTACCCGTCAGATGGAAGAGCGCGGAATGTCGAGTAAGGAATATTGGATATTAACTTTTGATAAACTTTTTTCTGAGGAAGGATTCATTCAATTAATGCAGCGGATATTGAAAACGCTTGAACATCATTATCATTATCCGGTTGATATTGAATTCACCGTTAATCTCACCAAGAAGAGCCAATTCAAAATTAATTTGCTGCAATGTCGCTCGTTGCAAACATCCGGGCTGGGAAAACGGGTCGAACTGCCCCAAGAAGTACCCTTCGCAAGGATCCTTTTTAAATCCAAAGGATATTTTTTGGGAGGAAACATTTCCCATCTCATACACCGCATCATTTATGTTCGACCCGAGAAATATGAGGAGTTACCTTTAAGAGATAAATATGAAGTTGCGCGTATCGTCGGACACTTAAATAAACAAATCAAGGATAAAGAAAAAATCCCGACCCTGTTAATGGGGCCCGGACGATGGGGAACATCAACCCCGTCCTTGGGCGTTCCGGTATCATTTTTTGAAATCAACAAGATCGTCGGGCTTGTTGAAATCGCGTTCGAGGGAGGGAACCTTGTCCCGGAACTGTCCTTTGGAACACATTTCTTTCAGGACCTGGTCGAAAGCCAGATCTCTTATCTTGCGCTATTCCCGCATAAGGATGAATCAGCTTTCAATCCAAAATGGCTCAATAAATCCCTTAACCGGCTCAAAGAAGTTGTTCCTGCTTCGGCAAGATTTAGTGATGTGATTGGAGTCTATGATGTCGAATCCCGGGGACTCAAATTAATGGCCGACATTAAGTCTCAAAAGGTCATTTGTTTCTCTAAGATATAGCCTTCCTGTTTATGCAAAATTTTTTCATTCCATAATACGCATTGTCTTGTTAAGGCAATTCTCATATTTTTAAATTTATGTGGTATAATAATCCCCGTTTCACACTTTTAAAGTCGAAAAACGCATCAAATTCTTTTCTCATCGAAATATTTTTGTTGGGAGGATAAAGGCGCATGAAAAATGATATTCTGGCTCGCATTCAAGAGCTTAAAAAAGAAAAAAAAGCCGTTATTTTGGTCCATAACTACCAGCGACCAGAAGTTCAAGATGTCGCCGATTTCCTCGGTGATTCCTTGGGGTTAAGTATTCATGCCTCAAAAACAGATGCCAGGGTCATTGTTTTTTGTGGGGTATATTTCATGGCAGAAACCGCCAAAATCCTTTCTCCGCAGAAAACAGTCATTATCCCAGATTTGAATGCCGGTTGTCCGATGGCGGACATGATCACGGCCGAAGAATTGAAAAAATTAAAAGCCAAACACCCTAAAGCCAAAGTGCTTTGTTATGTTAATACCCCAGCTGAAGTTAAGGCCGAATGTGATTTATGTTGTACATCGGCCAACGCCGTTCAAATCGTCAGTGGACCTCTTAAGAATGAAAAAGAGATTATTTTTGTCCCGGACAAATATTTGGCCCGTTATGTCGCTTCACAAACAGGAAAAGAATTTATTTATTGGCACGGCTATTGCCCGACTCATGCCAAAATTTTACCGGAACATATTCTTGAACAAAAGAAGCAACACCCTCAGGCTGAAGTCATTGCCCACCCCGAATGCAGTGCAGGAGTCATTAAGATTGCCGATAAAGTGGTTTCAACCGAAGGGATGTGCCGCTACGTCAAGACATCCAAGGCCCAGGAATTTATTATCGGGACGGAATACGGGATTATCCATCGGTTAGAGAAAGAAAATCCTTCGAAAAAGTTTTATTCGGTTTCAGATTTGGCGGTCTGCCCGAACATGAAGTTGACGACCCTGGAAAAGGTTTTATGGTCATTAGAGAACATGCAATTTGAGATCAAGGTTCCCGATGAGATCATCCGACGATCGCAAAAGTCGATCCAGCGAATGATTGATTCAATCGAATAAGAAGGAAAAGAGACTTCCATGTTGGACTGGAAAATATTTGCGTTGGGTTCAGCCCTTTTTGCCGGGTTGACAGCGGTGTTGGCGAAAATTGGTGTGAAAAATATCTCTTCCAATTTAGCAACCCTAATCCGTACAGTCGTGATCATTTTCTTTTTAGCGGCCTTTGTTTTTTTGCGTCGCGAATGGAAAAATCCTTTGGAATTAGATCGACACTGTTTAATTTTTCTTGTCCTTTCAGGAATTACGACAGGACTTTCATGGCTTTGCTATTATCGCGCCCTTCAACTGGGGCCAGCATCTTTGGTCGCCCCCATCGACAAACTAAGCTTAGTTTTTGCGATTGTTCTATCGCTTCTATTTTTAGGCGAACGATTGGGTCTGTACCAATGGTTAGGGGTCTCGTTAATTGTAACCGGTGTTTTGGTGATCATTTTAAAATAATACCAGTTTGATTTTTATCCCATTTCCTTTCAAAATATGCGCAACCTAAAACCGAATGAATATCCGAGAGCGCCTTATTCAATTTTTAGTTAAGCAGTCAAACAAAAAATATCCTGTTGCGGTGAAGGCCATAGCAACGGTCTTGGGGGCGACATTTTTTTTGATTGTTTTTCCCTTGCTATCTTTGTGGGGAGGGATTTCCTTCCTTCAAGACCGGATTTTTTTGGGTTCAGGAGCAAACGTGATCGCTTTCGTTTGTTTTGCCTGGGGGATCCCTTGGATGGTTTGGGCCATCCTTTGGCAATTGACGCAAGGGGAGGGAACCCCTGTGCCTATCGTTCCGACCAAACATTTTCTCCCCCATGGGCCCTATCGTTATGTCCGTAATCCTATGATTTTGGGGTTTTCGTTCTACCTTTTAGGATGGGCGTTCTCCTTCAACCGATATGGAGCATTGCTGATCGCCCTTGGGATCGTTGTCCTTTTATTCCTTGAAGTAAAAATGATTGAAGAGCCCGAACTTCAAAAAAGATTTGGAGAAGATTATCGGAATTATAAAAACACCGTGCCGTTTGTGATCCCTCGATACCGCAAAAACAGCAAATTCGAATAAAAATCATGGAAGAAAGCGGAAAATTTCTACTCAAAAACGAAACGTTACTCTCGATCAAAAATCGCCGGAGCGTCCGTATGTTTTCGGACAGAGATGTTTCCAGCGAAGATTTATATACCATCCTTGCGGCTGCGAACCACGCGCCTTCTGCGCACAATCAACAGTCTTGGAGATTCATCATTTTGAAGAATGAAAAGAAAAACGAATTAGCCAATCTGGTCAATGCCCGGGCTGCCGACTTTAACCGGCCATCGACCGCCCTTTTACGTTTGGCCTCGCGCAGTATTGTCAGCGCGCCGGTTGTGATTGCGATTGCTAACTCCGGAGAATTGATGTCCCGGGGAACCGAATTATTCAAGGTTGACAAAGAAACCGGCCATGATTTTTTTCGAATTATGGAAATCCAAAGTTCTGCGGCCGCGGTCGAAAACCTATTGATTGCGGCAACGTCGCTTGGCTTGGCAACCGTCTGGCTAGGCGTTTTGGTCCTGATTAAACATGATATTTTAAAGTTTTTAGGAGAAC
>CAZAPN010000118.1:0-5455 GCA_964487145.1 uncultured Planctomycetales bacterium
TCAAACGGTATTTTGGCGGTCAGATGTGGAACCTTTGGCCTGAGGACATTCGTCATCGAGAGACAAGCGCTCTTGAACAATTTCAATCGCAATTGGCCGAACAAATCGAAAAAGAAAAATTTTTGCAGTTCCTTTTTTTGTCTCAATGGTTCCGGCTCAAAGATTATGCCAATCGAAAAGGGCTTCAGATCATCGGTGATATTCCCATTTACGTGAATTATGATAGCGTTGATGTCTGGGTCCATCCGGAAATCTTTAAATTAGATGAAAATAAACAGCCGATTTCCGTTGCTGGGGTCCCGCCGGATTATTTTAGTCAGACAGGTCAGCTATGGGGGAATCCGGTTTATGCGTGGAAATTTTTGAGAAAAAATAAATATAATTGGTGGATTCGGCGATTAGAGCAAAACTTTAAGATCGCCGATATTGTCCGCATCGACCACTTCCGGGGACTTGTGGCTTTTTGGGAAGTTCCCTTTGGAGAACAGACCGCGGTGAATGGTCAATGGAGCAAAGTCCCCATCCATGATTTTATCAAAATACTGAAAGAACATTTTCGTCAGCTCCCGATTATTGCCGAAGATTTGGGTTTGATCACGGATGATGTTAAAGCTGTCATCAAAAAATATAATTTACCAGGGATGAAAATCCTTCTGTTCGGGTTTGACGGAGATATGGAGACACACCCTTATTTACCGCATAATTTCATCAAAGAGTGTGTTGTCTACACCGGGACGCATGATAATAATACCGTCTTGGGCTGGTATCATCAAGAGGCGTCTCCCGAAGCTAAATCAAGAATTGCGGAATATCTCCATCAAGACGAAATTGACCCAGAAGACCTTCCGTGGAATTTTATCTGCCTTTTAATGAAATCCGTTGCGCAGACCGTTATTATCCCGCTTCAGGATGTTTTGGGATTAGGTGAAGAGGCCCGGATGAATATCCCGGGGACAACCACCGGCAATTGGAAGTGGCGTTTTGTGCCAGGGAACATCACCTCGGAGATTACCAAAAAGCTCGCCTTGCTCATGAAGCAGTCGAAGCGTCTTTAGAGATTTGACGAGGAACGTTCTTCTTGGGGGGACAAGTAAATCTGTTGATTAGCTTTGATAAAAGTCTTAAAATAATGTCATATTCTTTTTTTAGAAAGCCATCATTGAAAACCGTATCCCATCCCAAAATCTCTTATGAGTTTTGATGCCAGGCAAAAAATCGAGTGGCAACTCATCAAGGAATTAATCGATAACATTCCGGATGCCATCTATTTTAAGGACCGTCAAGGACACCTGCTTTTGGTCAATCGGGCCCATGCGGCCGGCTTAAAATTAAGACCTGAAGACGTCGTCGGCAAGACAGATTTTGATTTTTTCCCTCCCCATCAGGCGGAACAGATGACTGCGGATGACCGCGCGGTGATGAGAACAGGGTTGCCCCTTCTCGATGTTTTTGAGAGGACGACGCGGCCCGACGGTTCCCACCATTATGTCTCGACCTCCAAGATCCCACGTCGAGATTACCAGGGTCGCGTGATCGGAATTATGGGGATTACTCGCGATATCACCGAGCGCACCAAGACCGAAGAAAATCGATATCATGTTTTATTTGACACTTCGCAGAACTGTATATTTTTGACCACAAAAGATGGGCATTGGATTGACATTAACAATGCGGGCTTGAAGCTGCTGGGGTTTCGATCTAAAAAAGAGTTGTTTAAAACTCGTATTATTGACTGCTATGCGAATCCCGCGGACCGTCGGGCCTATGTGCGCTCTCTGGAAAAAAAAGGTTATGTCAACGAATACAAGCTTAAATGGAAGCGCAAAGACGGATCTATTATTCATGTTCTGGTGAATGCCATGGCCCAAAAAGACAAGCAAGGCCGAGTCACGGGGTATCAAGGGATTGTCTTGGATATTACCGCCCAGAAACGGGCTGAAGAAGAGAAAGAAAAAGCTATTCATCATTTGAATCGTCGGTTGAGAGAATTGTCCTGCCTTTATCGATTTGAGTCCATCTGCCGGAAAGAAGATTTAACCATTGGGGAAATCTTGCATTTAGTTTTAAATTTAATCCCTTCGGGATTGCCTTCTTCGGATAAAATTGTAGGACAAATAGAGTTTAATCGGCGAAAATTTCAATTGGGGAAATATCTTCCCCAAAAAGGAACCGTTAAATTTCCGATTGTCGTCAATAATAGAAAGTTAGGATTTATCGAGATCGGTTATGGTCGTGGGAGTAACATCAAAGATCAACTCCTTACTTTTGAAGAAAGACGTCTAGTTGAGATGATCACGAAACGATTGGGCCTTTATATTGAACGTCGTTTGTTGGATGATGCGTTTCGAAAGACACTCAAAGACCTGACGGATTTCAAATTCGCACTTGATGCCTCTTCGATTGTTTCCATGACCGACCAGGCTGGGAAAATTATTTATGTCAATGAGCGCTTTTGTGAAATCAGCCAATATTCCTGGAATGAATTGGTCGGCAAGGACCATCGGATTGTCAATTCTGGTTATCATTCCAAGGAGTTTTTTAAGACGCTCTGGACGACCATTCAAGGGGGGGAAGTCTGGTCCGGCGAAGTCAGGAATAAAGCGAAAGACGGCACTTTCCACTGGATGGAAACAACGATTGTCCCTTTTGTCGACCGAAAAGGGAATCCCTACCAATATATTGCTATTCGCCGGGATATTACCTGGCGCAAAGAGATCGAAGCAGCCTTGAAAGGCCTTCCTCAACGGATCATCCAGGCCCAGGAATCCGAACGCCATTTGATTGCCCGGGAGATTCATGATGATTTCGGGCAATCCCTGGTTATTTTGAAAATGATGATACAATCTCAGTCGGATCTTCCTTCGCGTGATCCCAAGGACTTGGCGATATCGCATCAAAAGACAACCGATTATCTGGATCAAATCATTAATAAATCTCGAGACCTGGCTGCTGGTCTGCGTCCAACCACATTGGATATTTTGGGATTGGAATCAGCCTTGAAAATGATGATAAAGGAGATCTCCTATAAAAAAGCGATTGACGTTAAATTTAGTTCTACTTCTTTGAAAAATCTTGTTTTCTCAGGAGAGATTATAAATCTTTATCGCATCGTCCAGGAAGCGTTGACGAATATTGTTATGCATTCCAACGCAAGCCGCGTGAATATTAAGATTGAAAAGAAGAAGCAGAAAATATGTTTGACGATTCAAGATAACGGGAAGGGGTTTGATCTGACCAACCGTTCGTTCCCGTTCGGACAACGCCAGGGCCTGGGGCTCACAACCATGGATGAACGGGCGAAATTGCTTGGAGGCGATTTCCGTATTTATTCTCAGCCGGGACGCGGGACCGCTGTCATTGTCACAATCCCTGTTCGATTCCGTGTGAAAGCCTGATTTTGACAAGATTCCTTAGGATATCCTTCCTAAAAAAGTGTTTGATGAATGGCTTTTTTGGGGTATATTAAAAATAAATTTAATAGGCATGCTTATCGGTTATGTTTTTGGGAGATTGAAGAATGTCTAAAAAAGTTCTTATTATAGAAGACCATGATGAATTTCGTCAGACAGTAAGAACATTTTTGAACACGCAGGACAATTCTCTCCAGGTTTATGAGGCCTCTTCGGGGGAGCTTGGTATTTCCAAGGCTTTGCGCGAAAAACCCGATATTGTTCTCATGGATATCCGTTTACCCCAGATGAACGGCATTGAAGCGGCTGATGAGATCAAAAAATATCTGCCGAATTGTAAGATTATTGCTTTGACCATGTTTGAGACGGCTGCCTTTCGCGAAGCCTTCAAAAGCAAGAATATTTCAGCCTACATCGGGAAAAGCGAGCTTCAAGAGAAGTTGATGCCGTTCATTCAGAAGCTCTTGAAATAGCCTTCAGCCATAAAAAGACGAATAGTTTTTGAAAAAGTTCTGTTTTGTGATAAGTTAATCCATATCATTCAAAAAGATAACTCCTCCAACTATTTACGAGATGTTTATTTCCTATAGTAACCTGGCGAAGTTCCTCGAAGTTTTGAAAAAAGACTATCGCGTCTTTGTGCCTGCCAAAAAACAAAATCAACGTTTTTTTCGTTCCTACCAAGAATTTTCTGAAGATATCGTCCTGGATGAGGTGCGGACTTTTGAACCCCTCAAGATGTTTTATAATCCTCCCCGGGAAAAAGTGGCCGAAGATTTTCAAGATACCGTTTCGTCTACGGCGCCAAAACCTTACGCCATTGTTGGGGTTAAAGCTTGTGATTTAAAAGGATTCAAAATCCAGGACTTTGTTTTTATGGGGCAGGATGTGGACCCGTTTTATAGTCAAGCCCGCCAGGAGAACTTAATCATTTCCGCCGATTGTTCGTGCGCTTTAGAGACATGTTTTTGTTTAGCCGTCGGTGTCAAACCTTACCCCGAAGGAGATTTTGATTTAAATCTGTCGCATGTTGAAAAAGGATACTTGGTTCAGGTCGGCTCGGCCAAAGGAGAGAGGCTCGTCAAGGAAAACTCAAGCTTGTTTGAGGACGAAAATCCTGAGCAATTAAAAGAGAAAGAACGTCTTCGTACCAATGTCCTCCGGTCGGTCCAGAAGAATTTGGTTGATCACCACGTTCCTTTTCAAGATTCTTACTCCGGCATGGTCGAAAAAAAGTTCGCATCGAAAATCTGGGAAGACGAAGCCTCGACCTGTGTCGAATGCGGTGCGTGTAATACTATCTGTCCGACCTGCCATTGTTTTTTGTTGTCTGACCAAAAATGCGAAAATAAAATGTTGCGCACCCGTCACTGGGATTCCTGCTTGTTAAAAGATTTCGCCAGAGTTGCCGGCGGCGCGAATCCGCGTAAAAAACTTTTTATGCGTTTGCGCAATCGCTTCGAGAAAAAATTTGATTTCTTTCCCAAGGTGGCAAACGTTTATGCCTGCACGGGATGCGGCCGTTGTATTTCGGCCTGCCCGGGCAAAATTGATATCCGGCGTGTTTTAAAGAGGTTGGTTGAAAATGAGTCCGTGTAAGAATCCTTACCGTCCCATAGAAACAGAAGTCTTAGATGTCGTTGCGGAAACGCCGACGATTAAGACGATTATGCTGAAACCCAAGGAGCCTTTAGTTTTTTCAACAGGACAATTTGTAGAGCTTACGATTCCGGGTGTTGGAGAAGCCCCTTTTACCCCGTCTTCGCGACCTTCTGTCAAAGATGTCATTCATTTGACGATCATGAGGGTGGGGAAAGTCACGGAAAAAGTTCATGAGCTTAAAAAGGGTGATAAGGTCGGATTACGGGGACCTTTAGGAAACGGTTATCCTGTGGATAGCTTCAAAGGTAAGGAGCTTTTAGTTGTGGGAGGGGGATGTGGCTTTGCTCCTTTACGGAGCCTTATGTATGCCCTTTTTGAACGATCGGGAGATTTTAAAAAGATATATTTTCGCGGAGGATGTAAAAATCCCAGAGAACTTGTTT
>CAZAPN010000119.1:0-5443 GCA_964487145.1 uncultured Planctomycetales bacterium
CCGAAAGGGAGAGGATTTTTTGCTTTATGGGAAATACTGGCGGGATCTCCCGCGAGGCCTCCTGGCCGAGCGGGGCCCCGCTAATCTCGTTGGATCGTGGGCCCATAAATTTTCCTCCTTAATCGAGGGTAACATGATTTATGAACCAACGAATGGGTTTTAGTTTTCGCCGGGTAACATTTAATATGGCCCAATGCGAGATAAAGACACAACAATTGACCAAACTTGCTTCCCCATGTTATGATTCTCGTGAAACTTTTTAAGCCGCTTAAAGGGTGTCCCCAAGAATTGCCTAACACCTTTTTTATTTTTTTTCGGATAATTTAAAGTAAATCGCACTAAGGAAAAAGTTTTATTATGACACTGGAAATAATTTTATTGTGGGTCGCAACATTATTATTTGTGAGCGTTGTCTCCAGCAAGCTCTCGGATAGATTTTCTGTGCCAGTGTTGCTATTGTTTTTGGTGATCGGGATGATTGCCGGTTCGGAAGGGATCGGCGGCATTTATTTTGACAACGCCCAATTGGCCAAATCTATAGGTATCGTGGCGCTTATATTTATTATTTTTTCCGGTGGCCTTGATACAAATTGGAGGGAAAGTCAGTTAATTGTTTTGCCGGCAGTTTTGCTGTCGACATTGGGAGTTCTGTTCACGGCAATCATCACGGGTGTTTTTGCGGTTTATATCTTAAAATTTTCATTGTTGGAAGGCTTACTCCTCGGCTCGATCGTTTCTTCTACGGATGCCGCCGCTGTCTTTGCGGTCCTCAGATCGAAACGCATCAGTCTTAAAAAACCTTTGAAGCCATTATTAGAATTTGAGTCCGGAAGCAATGACCCGATGGCGGTCTTTCTCACCTTAGGCTTTATCAGTCTTCTTACAGTAAAAGATATGGGTTTTCTTTCTCTGATACCCCGCTTTTTCTTGGATATGGGAATGGGGGCGCTGGTGGGATACGCTATGTCGAAAGTGATCGTATCCCTCGTTAAGCGTTTAAAATTGGATTACGAAGGCCTTTATCCGGTTATCACGATTTCGTTGGTTTTATTTACCTATGTCATTGCCATTTTTTTAAAAGGGAACGGGATCCTTGCGGTATATCTGGCCGGGTTAGGGATGGGGCAAGCGGAATTCCCCAATAAAAAGTTTATTGCGAAATTTCATGACGGATTGGCGTGGATCTTCCAGATCGTTATGTTTGTAACGCTCGGGTTGCTTGTTTTTCCATCCCATCTTGTCCCGTTGATCGGGGCCGGATTGTTGATAACCTTGCTCCTGATGTTGGTCGCCAGGCCTGTGAGTGTTTTTTTATGTTTGTTGCCATTTAAATTGAGTTTTCCAAAAAAATTTATGGTCGCCTGGGTGGGCTTAAGGGGATCAGTCCCGATTATCTTGGCGACATTTCCTTTTACGGCAGGACTTGCGCAAGCCGATGTTTATTTTAACGTAGTCTTTTTCGTTGTTGTCATCTCTGTGTTCATTCAAGGGACATCGATTCCCTTTGTTTCAAAGCTATTGAAACTGGATGCGCCGTTTACGGATAGGAAGTCTTATCCCATCGAATTTGAGAAAGTGGAAGGCATTGATGCCGAATTGACAGACGTTATTGTGCCGTATAATTCAAGAGCTGGGGGCAAGATGATTCGCGATTTGAATGTCCCTGAGAAATGTCTCATTATGCTGATTTCAAGGGGTGATAAATTCATTATTCCCGCTGGGCCTACCATTATAGAAGGTGGGGATGTTTTATTAGTGCTTGCCAATGCCAAAGATCTTTTGACTGTCCAGCAAGCGATAGCATAGTTGAGGGAGTAATATGGCCGTATCTTGATTGGGCAAGAGATGGGGTCAAGTTGAGTGATGGTTAACACTGCATTATCGAGGATTAATTTAAATGCGTATCCTTTTAGCGGAAGATGAAATAAAGATCGCCAATTTTATTGCGCGGGGGCTGAAAGAGGAGGATTATGTTGTCGATGTGGCCTCCGACGGGGAAAAAGCCTCTTTTCTTGCTGAAGTGAATCCGTATGATCTCATTATTCTTGATATCATGCTTCCCCATAAAGACGGGATTACGATCTGCCGTGAGCTCCGGAAAAAGAAAATCAACACACCCATCTTAATGCTGACCGCCAAAGATCGTGTCCGGGACAAGGTCTTAGGATTAAATTCCGGTGCAGACGATTATCTCGCGAAACCTTTTGATTTCGAAGAGCTTTCGGCGAGGATTAGCGCTTTATTGAGAAGAACTAGGGACGATAAGAGTGGTATTCTTACGGTTGCTGATTTAGAGCTTGACCAGCTGCGGCATAAAGTTAAAAGGTCCGAAAAAGAAATCCAACTCAGCAGCAAAGAATTTGCGCTTCTGGAATATCTGATGCTCAATGCGAATCATGTCGTGACCCGGACAACCATTTCCGAGCATGTCTGGCATGAGGATTTCGACAGTTTCACTAATGTGATTGATGTCTATATTAATTTTTTGCGTAATAAAATCGACAAGGATTTTAAAAAGCCGCTGATCCACACCATCCATGGCAAAGGCTATATTTTAAGGGAAAACTAATGCGTTTCAACACGATCGATTTTAAACACAATGTTTTTTATGTGATGATCCTGGGCATCAGTTTGTGCGTTTATTTCATTGCCCTCTTTTGGGTTCGCCCTGACATTTTTCATATTAAGGACATTGTTTATGTGTTGATCCCTTTGCCGTTAATATTTTTATTCGGTTATGTGATGAGCCAGATGTCCATTGGAAAAATTCTAAGGGCCGTCAGGAAAGTGGCGGAGACGGCCGAAAGCATTACGCATGAGGACTTAAGCCGAAGAGTTAAGGTTGAGAATGTTGGCGAAGAGGCCCAGTATTTGGTTAAAGCTTTCAATGATATGATTTCCCGTCTTGAGGCCGCTTTTGCCTATATCACGGAATCGAGTTCCTATATCGCCCACGAACTAAAAACTCCTCTGGCGATCCTAAGAGGCGAGGCGGAGGTCGTCTTAAAGAAAGAACGCGACAAAGAAGAATATAAAAAAGTCATTATCGGAAGTTTAGAAGAAACACGGCGGATGCTTAAAATCATCGAGGATTTATTATTATTGACTCGAGTCAACTATCGCTCCGGTGATTTGCAGCTTTCGCCGTTGGATTTCGGCCAATTTATTATCGTGTTATATGAAAAAGCCAAAATTTTAGGGGCCCCAAAAAATATCACGGCCCATGTCCAGGTCCCGCCAACTACCGCTTTCGTTAATGCGGATGAACAAACCCTTCGGCGGTTATTTTTAAACTTGATTGATAACGCGATCAAATATACACCTCCCCAAGGACGAATCGACATTGTTTCCCAATGGGAACCCGGACGCGTCAAGATTTCTATCGCTGATACCGGGATTGGCATCGAACAGGAAAATCTTCCAAGGCTTTTTGATAAATTCTTCCGCATCGAAGGAAAAATCAAAGACACTGCCCCGAGCAGCGGTTTGGGTTTAAGCATTGCGCAATCCATCGCAAAACTGCATCAAGGCGAAATCACGGTCTCTAGTCAAGTCGGGAAAGGCACTATTTTCACGGTCGATCTCCCGCGCATGACCGACGATGTTTCCAGTCTCTCCTAATTATTAAAAAATTTAATTATTTTTTAACCCTTCTTTAATGCCCTTTTTGTTACCTTTATCACAACAGCAAGGGGGTGATGAGGGGCCGAATCATTTTTGCCTTCCGAACTTTTTGCTCTGTTCAAATTTTTATGTAGCCTCGACTTTTCAGGGCCACGGAAAAGGCAGCATTAGTTCATGCCCTGGCCCTGAGGGAAAATTTGTCCCGAGGCCAGGGTTGCTGCTGAGTAAGAAAGGAAAAATAGGAGATTGACCGTGATAAGGATATTGATCGTCGAAGATGAGGCGAAGGTGCGCAAGCTGCATGCAGAACTGCTTGAAAATGAAGGGTATAAAGTGGCCAGCGTTTCTGATGCCGTGGAAGCCAGCGAAATTTTACTGAAAAGACATTTCGATATTATGTTGCTCGACATCAACCTTCCCCGTGTTTATGGAAGCATCTTGTTTGATGTGATGAAGATGTTTCATAAAAATATCAAAGTCATCGTCACAAGCGTTTATCCTGTGGAAGAGCAGCGGAAAATCATGAAAGAGGCCGCAGAGTACTATGATAAAGCCCAAGGGGTTGATATTTTGCTTGAAAAAATCAAGAAAGTGGCGCGGAGTATCCTGCCTTTAAACATGATATTGATTATTGAAGATGAATTAAAAATAAGAAAATTATTCAGCCGCCAATTGGAAGATCTGGGGTACAGAACTCTTGAAGCCGAGGACGGAGAATCAGGGGTCGAGATGTTTTCCAAAGAACCGAACATTGGACTTGTCATTTTGGATATCGCCCTTCCCAAAAAAATAGGGATGAAAGTGTATGAAAGCATCAAAAGAAGGGTCCCCCCGGCCAAGGTGATAGTTTCCAGCGTCTTCCCAAAAGATGACCAGCAATCCATGATCCAGGATGCGGACGATTATTTTGACAAGTCCGAGGAGATTGGAGTCCTCATCAGCAAGGTGGAACGGCTTCTTAACGTGGCCAGCGTAATTTAGTTTTAAGGAAAAGGGACTCGGACATGCCTGTAGATGCTTCACAAAATTATTTTTTTGCGATCCTCATTCCTCTTTTGATCTTTCTTGCCCGAGCAGCGGATGTCAGCATGGCCGCCATCCGGATCATTTTTGTCACCCGGGGCATCAGGGCACTTGCCGCTATGATTGGGTTTTTTGAAATGCTGATCTGGCTTATAGGAGTTTCTCAAATCATGCAGAATTTGAATAACCCGATCAATTATATTGCTTTCGCAGGTGGGTTTAGTCTGGGGACTTTTGTCGGCATTACGATCGAACGAAGAATTGCTATAGGCAATTTAGCTGTCCAATTTATCACAAACAAAAATCCGGTGAGTTTGTTGAGATATTTTCGCGCCAAAGGATATGGGGCAACGACGATTGACGGACAAGGGACAGAGGGTCCCGTGAAGATTGTTCTCGTCATTGTGCGCCGGAAGCTGTTGGACGAGGTCTTAAAAATAATAAAAAAATTTGATCAAAATGTTTTTTATACCATTGAAGATGTCAGGGATGTTGCCCGGCTAACCCCGATTATTTAAAAAGGAGACCGACTGTGGCGATGGACAGAAAACCGACCGTTCTCATTGTGGGGAAGTATTATGATCCAGGCAAGGGGTTTAAGGACGCCTTGGAAAGTTCGGGTTATGAAACGGTTTCTCTTTCGGACCCCCAAGCGATATTTGATCGATTGGCGGGCCGGCGGTTGGTCATGGCGATTGTCGGGGTCACAACGACGGTTGAACTTTGCGAAAGCATTCTCCGGGAAATCAAAAAGTTAAAATTGACTGAAGTAGCTGAATTGGTCAGCGCTTTGGAA
>CAZAPN010000120.1:0-5439 GCA_964487145.1 uncultured Planctomycetales bacterium
AGTTTGGTTTGCGGGATCCGTCAGGACCGGTCTTCCGACAGCTTCTTGAAGAAATTGACGGCTGAAAATTATTATCGCTTGATGAAATTTATGGGAGTTGAGATCGTTCATAATCACGGGGATTTTCGTCTGATGGATCGGGGCTTGGTTAATGAGTTTAATCGGTTACCTGAGCGCAGCCGTTTTGTGAGGGCCATGATTATGCGCCTCGAATCGCGTTATGCCAAGGTCAACTACAGCCGCGAAACTCGCAAGGCCGGCAAAACCAAATTTACATCCCCGGTCATGGTGTCATTTGCGTTGGATGGAATTACTTCCTTTAGTTATATGCCCTTAAGGATTGCCGCGATTTTCGGGGCTTTTATGTGCCTTTTATCTGTGGCCGGAATCTTTTGGGTCATTTATATTAAGGTCACTCAAAATGTGGTTTTGGGATGGGCGTCAACCCTTTTGCCTTTATTGGCGATCGGTGGATTTCAGATCTTATTTTTGGGGATCATCGGCGAGTATATCGGAAAATTGTTCGTCGAGATCAAACAAAGGCCCATTTATCTGGTGAGAGAAGAGTATCGGCATAATCCGTAGATAACCAACGGGGTTAATTCGAATGAAAAAAAAGCTTTTTATAACAGGTGTCAGCGGACTTCTGGGGAGTCATTTGGCGTATGTGTTTCGCGATCATTATGACATTAGCGGAATTTATCACACCCATGAAATCGCAATTCAAGGGGTTTCAACCATGAAGCTGGATCTCTTGGATCCTGTTTCTTTAAAACAGGCTCTTTTTAAAATTTCTCCGGATGTCATTATTCATTGCGCGGCTCAAGCGGATGTGGATGTCTGTGAGATGGATCCGGCTTTAGCTAAACGAGCGAATGTTGAGGCCACCCAAAATCTTGTTGAATTAAGTTCGACCTCCAAGTTGATTTATATTTCTACTGACCAGGTTTATTCAGGAGAGAAGGGACATTTTTCGGAACAAGATCCCGTCCTTCCACAAAATTTATATGGCCAAATGAAATGTGAAGCTGAAAAAAATGTTTCACAGTTGAAACGCGCGCTCATCCTGCGGACAAATTTCTTCGGTTGGAATGTTTATTCCCGCCGGAGCATCGGATATTGGATTTTATGGGAACTTTCGCGCGGAAAATCGATTAAAGGGTTTAAGGATGCGATTTTTTCATCGCTCTACACCTTTGATTTAGCCTATCTTTTGGACCAGATGCTGATTCAGGATTTGGAAGGCACCTACAACTTGGGGACAAGCACTTCATTGAGCAAATATGATTTTGCTGTTTCGTTGGCGCGCAAGGCCGGTTTTGATGAGAAACTTGTAACACCGGTTTTCATGGACGAATATCCTTTAAAGGCAAAACGGGCAAAGAATCTTTCCTTGGATGTTTCGAAATTGGCTCGGGATACGCAGGTCGCGATTCCAACCATCGAAGAATGTATTGACCATTTTGTTCGCGATTATCAAGAAGGGTTTGAAGGGAAATTCCATTCATTCAGAAAAGATTCGGTTTTCTATCCCGAATTGGATTCTATTCCCTACAGCCGTCAGGCGATTGATGAGGCTGATATTCAGTCGGTTGTGAATATTTTAAAATCACGAAATTTGACGCAAGGTCCCACTGTTCAGGATTTTGAGAGGTCCTTATGTTCTTATACCGGTGCTCAATATGCGGTTGCGGTCAATTCGGGGACATCGGCTCTTCATATCGCTTGTTTGGCGGCTGGTTTAAACGCTGGGGATGAAGGGGTGACAACGCCGATTACTTTTGTCGCATCCGCAAATTGCATGGCTTATTGTGAGGCCAAACCAATTTTTGCCGATATTGATCAAAAAACGCACAATATTTCTCCGTCGGAAATAGATCGAAAGATGACCGCCAAGACAGCGGCTGTTATTCCGGTTCATTTTGCCGGTCAAAGCTGTGGTATGGAAAAGATTCGGCACGTGGTCGATGCAAAACAAAAGCAGTTTCACCGGAAAATTTACCTCATCGAAGATGCGAGTCATGCGCTAGGTTCGCTTTATCAAGGTCATAAAGTGGGATCTTGTCATTATTCGGACATGACGGTCATGAGTTTTCATCCCGTCAAACATATCACAACCGGTGAAGGGGGAGCTATTTTAACGAACGATAAAGAGCTTTATTTAAAACTTCGTCAATTTCGTTCGCATGGGATTACCAGCACCCCTGAAGATTTTGTTTTCCCTGAGCAAGCCTTTAGCCAAGACAATGAGAGTAATATTTGGTATTACGAACAACAGCGATTAGGTTTCAATTATCGGATTACGGATCTCCAGTGCGCGTTAGGTGTTTCTCAGATGAAAAAACTCGATAAGTTCATTCGGGAAAGACAACGCGTCGCGAAAGAATATCACGCCTTATTCGCGAATCGAAAAGGCGTCAAGCCTCCTTATGAAGATCCGAATTGTGTGACGAATTGGCATTTGTATGTCCTTAATATTGATTTTAAATCGGCGAAAATATCGCGTATCCAACTCATGAAAAAATTAAAAGAGGAAGGGATCCAGACGCAGGTGCATTATATCCCGGTGCATACGCAGCCTTTTTATCAAAAGACATATGGTTATCAGTGGGGGGATTATCCTTTGGCGGAGCAGTATTATGAACAGTGCTTGTCAATTCCGTTCTTTCCGCTTATGACCCAAGACCAAATTCATAAAGTCGGTGAAACAATTTTTAAGATATTGAATGTCTGATCAAACGTTAATGAAAAAAATTGGGTTGGGAACCGTCCAATTCGGAATGGATTACGGCATCGCGAATAAGCGGGGCCAAATTCCGACGGAAGAGGTCTTTGAAATATTGCGCCATGCTTTTGAATCGGGCATTGATACATTGGATACGGCTGCGGCTTATGGCCCCAGCGAAGAGCTGATCGGCCAATTCTTCAGCCGCGAGAAAAAACCGTTTAAGATCGTTTCAAAGACACCGGATCTTTCAAAAAAGGAAAGTGTATCCCTTTCGAAGAGTTTAGAGTTTAGTTTAAAACGGCTAAACCAAAAAAAGGTTTATGGTTATTTGGTTCATCAGTTCGAAAATTTTATCCAAAAGCCGTCTCTCTGGGATGAATTGGTTGATTTGAAGCGGCAAGGATGTGTTGAGAAAATCGGTTTTTCACTTTATCGGCCGCAAGAGTTAGAGTATTTGTTAGAGAAAAATTTAGATTTTGACCTTATTCAAGTTCCGTATAACATTTTCGATCAACGTTTCGAAGGGTATTTTCAAAATTTAAAATCGCGGCAGGTGGAAATTCATACTCGATCAGTTTTTTTGCAAGGGTTGTTTTTCATGAAATCGGATCAATTGTCGCAAGCTTTTCTTCCGATTAAAGGGCGGATGGCAAAAATCGAAGAGCTTTCACAAAAAGACAATATCCCGATACGATTTTTGTGTTTAGATTTTGTGATGAAGAATCCTTTGGTTGATCGAGTGATTATCGGTATTGATTCATTGGAGCAATGGAAAGAGAATCTTCAATTCTCTGAATATTTAACAAAGGTTAGTGGGATTTTGGGTGATTTGCGATCATTAAAAGTTGAAGACGAAAAGATTCTTTTGCCCTCTCTTTGGAAAAAGGCATCTTAAAAATGGTTTCTCAAAAGAAAACGGTTGTTTTTCGCGTTGATGGTTCACATGCCATTGGGGGCGGGCATATTTCTCGATGTTTGACCCTCGCGGAGGAATTGAAGAGACGAAAAATCGATTCTGTTTTTTGTTTAAAGTTTTCTGACAATAGTATGGAACGCAATATTCGAAAGAAGGGGTTTCGGGTTTCTCGAATATCTCCTCAGATGTCTTTTCAACAAGAGGTTGAAGCCTTTTTTGATCTTTTTCGTCAGTCTCAAGCCCGTGCTGCGATTTTTGACGGCTATCATTTAAGCGAGAAATATCTGCGTTTAATGACCGACCGTTTGCCTTGTGTTTGTGTGATTGATGATTTGGGTGAAAATCATTTTGACAGTGATATCCTTTTAAATCAAAATATCACGGCCAATCCAGCGATGTATCGCGGTAAAGTTGGCCGAAAGACACAACTTCTTTTGGGGCCTCAGTATGCGTTATTGAGGGATGAGTTCCGTCGATTTTCAGGATTCAAAAGAAGAATTGGGGATGTCAAAAATATTCTTGTTACGTTCGGTGGCGCGGATAAATACAATTTTACGCTTAAAACATTAAAGGCGTTGAATGATTTGCATAGAAAAGTTTCGTTGACTGTTGTTTTCGGGCCGAGCCATCAGCATTTCGAAGAAGTGAAGCGTTTTGTCCGTGGTTCCCCGAGAGGACGAATAAAAATTCTAAAGAATGTAAAAAACATGGCTCAGCTCATGCGCCGTGCGGATTTAATCATTAGTTCCGGAGGCTCGACCAGTTGGGAAATTTGTGCTATGGGGACCCCTGCGCTTCAAGTCATCATGGCACAGAATCAAGCAGGAATTGTCAAAGAGCTTTGCCGAAGGGGAATTACGATCAACCTTGGTTGGTATCGAAAAGTAACCGAACAGATTATTGCAAAACAGGTTTTAAGATTAATTTCCGATAAGAAAAAGCGGCAAGCCATGAGCCGTTTGGGCCGCCTCTTAGTTGATGCCCAAGGTGCCCAACGGGTGGCTCAGGTTTTGTGCCGCAAGATGGGGAAAGGAATATAGATGGTTGCTGCGATTATTCAAGCCAGGATGGAATCAACGCGTTTACCCGGTAAAGTCCTTAAAGAAGTCCTGGGGAAACCCTTGTTAGAATTATTGATTGAACGGTTGAAAGCTTGTCAAACGATTGATGAGGTGATTATTGCGACATCCGTTAATCCAGCGGATGACCCTATTGAGAAGCTAGCCCAGAAAATATCCGTCAAATATTTCCGCGGCAGCGAAGAAGATGTTTTGGATCGATATTATCAGACCGCTAAAAAATTTAAGGCGGATTATATTGTGCGGATAACAGCTGATTGCCCTTTGGTCGATCCACAGATTGTCGATGAAGTGGTCCAAGTCTTTTTAAAAAGCCAGGCAACGGCTGAGCCTTTGGATTATGCGGCCAATGTTTTAAAATCCACTTATCCCGACGGGATTGATGTGGAAGTTTTTAGTTTTAAAATGCTTAACAAACTTCAGGAGTCCTCAACGCAAAAATATCAGCGTGAACACGTCTGCACCTATATGGCCGAGCACCCGGAAGAGTTCCGCATCAAGAATATTCCTTATCATAAAGATTTATCGATGCACCGTTGGACCATTGATAATCCTGAGGATTATGAACTCATTAAAGCCATTTTTGAGGGACTTTATCCAAAAAAGAAAATATTTTATATGGACGATATTTTAAAGTTTCTTGATAAACATCCGGGGTTAAGAAATCTCCACGCTCATTTGGTTCGCAACGCGGGTTTCATCAGTTCTTTGGAGAA
>CAZAPN010000121.1:0-5437 GCA_964487145.1 uncultured Planctomycetales bacterium
GGCTCACCACGACCGTCAAATTGGAACTTAAAGGTTCCGGTGCAATCAATCCCGAAGGATCTTTGAGCGTTGCCGTCGCCTTAAGAGAAAAACTTCCGGCTGCCTGATACACATGTTTAACAAACGTATCCGCATCAACCGTGTCACTCTTGCCGTCGCCCCAATCCAGAATACAAGTCGCTGGGACTTTTTGAGATTTGACCGTCTTGGCGATGACTTTTAAAGAAAACTCCTGATTCACATAAGCCTTAGACGGCTTACCGGAAAAAGAAAGAATCGTTTTGACTTCGGTTGTTCCTCCTTGCTGCGAAGACGATCCTCCGGTTGTCGTCTGTGAAGACCCGCCACCTTGTGACGATGAAGTTCCCGTCGGCTGCAAAGACACAACACCATTCACAGCTAACGTAACCCCTTCGGAAGAAACGGCGGTCAGCTTCGCCTGCTTAACGCTTGTTGACGCATAGTTCCCCAAACTGTACGTAGTTGTGCCGATATCCATAAGCTCAATCGGAGCCTGCGTCCCGACTTTGATTGTGTATTTTGCGAACTTTTCCGGATACGGATATTTATCCCAAGAAAAATTCACGGTTGATTGAGACTGTATGGCTTCAAAATTCCAGAGCGCATCTCCGAAGAGCTGAAACTCGCGGATATCGCTTCCGCCCTCATTGTTCCATTTGTCTTTCGTTTTAATCTTGATGCGATATGTCCCGGGTTTTAAGCTCGAACCCTGAATCACAACCGTATGATCTGAAACACCGCTTCCGGGCGTGAACATTCCTTCTTTCCACGGAGTTGTCTTTGTTTGGCCTTGCGGATCCAAATATTCGACCGCACTTTTTCCTTTTTCATCATCGAGTTTAAACGTGACCTTGATCGCGGTAGCCCCGGCCTGGGCCATCGTGATTTGGGAAGGCACCGGCGCTTTTTTATCCGCCGGACAAATCACGGTCGCGTTTCGCGTTGTGGCACTAGTAACAGTCACGAAATCCTCCGTCGACAAGATATTCGCCGTTGTCGTTGCCGGAGGCGTGACCGCAATCGTAAAGGTATGTTCATTGTCATCATTCAAGGTCCCGGAATGGGTCACTTTGCCTTGCGTATCCGTTGTGAGGGTAGCGATTGTCGTGTTCCCTTCTTTTATGACGACTGAAGCATTCTTCACAACCTGATTAGCTGAATTCTTAACAGTCACATTCAATGTGTAATTCCGCGGGACCATCGTAATCGGTAACGCAATAAAACGGCCGCACGAATTCACGGTCGCATTCGACGTTGTTGTCCGATAGCCATCCTTTGTCACAGTAAACGTATATGACCCCGGATTAAATCCGGAATTAAAAGACCATGCGCCGCTCTGGAGTGTTGTGGTCGTGACAGTCGCCCCGGCAGAATTTTTTCCCGTAACCGTTGCACCAGCGATTCCATGATTCGGGTCAGACAAAATATAACCCACTCGCGGAGGCAACTTATTGATATTGATCACGACTTCCGGTAAAGGCCCTTGAGCGGTATTGGAAACCGTCAACTCCGCCGTGCCTCCTTCATAACAAGCATTAGGCTGGGCCTGAAGATAATAGGTGGTCCCTTTATCCAAAATAACATCATTGCTGACACCGGTTGTTCCTGAGCTGACGCTCAAATGAAAATCTAAATCTGTATTCTTGGTTAAAATAACAGGGATGTCCGGAACCGCAATATCCCCTTCGCTCGGAGATCGCACCCGGATTTTCACCGTCGGCGGCGGCACACCCTGCAACGTCGTAATATTTCCCACCGATCCGACCGCGTCTTGAGGATTATTCGTCTCGTCGTTATTGACAAAAGTCCACGAACGAAGATTGTAATAATATTTTGTCATTGGTTCTAAGCCAGAAAGTCGAAGCGTATGATGTGTCTCAAATTGACGCGGGCCTTCGCGCGTGACCCAGCCTTGGGTCACGACATCACCGACTTTTTTAACCGCCATAATATAATTGAGAGAAAGATCTGGGGACGGAGAAAACATGACCTCTGTTGACGCCAATTGATTGGTGTCCCACGAAAAATCCACATAATCAGGCCCGGCTGTCGCCATGGGATTACTGAGTGTCAAAGTATTGCACACGGCTGATTCTTTGCGTTCAGGACAAGTCCCAGAAGTCGTTGCGCTGACTTCTCCGCCGGGGACAACCTGACCGCTGGCGTTAACACACTCCACTGTAAATCGATAAGTTTTTCCCGGCTGCAAATTCGGAACAATCACGTTATGCGCGGTTTTAAATGAATTTTCTATTACGGTAGCGACAAGCGTGTTCCCATCGAAAGCTTTGACCGTTCCTTTGAGCGGGACCGAAGGACTGGCCCAATTGACTGAAACTGAGGTGCATCCGCGGTTAGCCCGCAAACTTTGCACCAATGAATCCGACGGTAAAATCGGGATTTCAATCTTAAATGGATCACTCGAAACATTTTTCACGGCTGTCGTGTAGGTCACCGTCTTTTCGACATTATCCAAGTCAAAAGGGACAACCGAAACCTGGACTTTGGCTGTTAATCCTTGGATCAATCGAAATTCGTAAGCAATGTCCTCAACCGCAATCGTCAATTTATCGCCTGGATTAATAAACGGGGTAATATCACGGAAGGTGACCGTTTGTTGTTGATTGGCGTTATCAAAATAAAGCGTGTACAAGCCGCTGCCTTTCCCGCCGGGGATATAAACACGAATATTGGTCCGAATGCGGACTCCTTCCAATTTGAAATAAGGATCCCCGCTTAACGTCAATGTCGGGGCCTCATAGAGAACAGTCAATGCTTTTTCCACATAATCCTGTAATTTTTCCAACGCTTCGGAATCCGAACAAAATGTCGCGACCTTAATCAAGCGAACAGCATTGGTCCTCACACTTTCGGGAATTTTACCGAATATCTTCGGGGCCATGTCTTCCACTTTATATTTGGAAAGCTCGACCGTGATTAAATCACGGGCATTATGATAGGCATCCGTTTTGCCTAACGGAAGACCGTTGTTGGTCGACGTGTTAACGCCGATATTGCTGACAGCGCTCGAAATCGTGTCTCCCACTTTAGGGACCTTGGCCACGAGTTCCCAGAAATCCAGGGGGAGGTCGAACCATGGCAAATCAATGGGGACACCGCTCACTCCCACAAAACCAACCTGAATTTTATTAGGGAACGAAATTCCGAAGGCCGACTGAAACGTAAAATAATCCGCGGATGCCGGCTCAGCCTTCACGGCAAAAGTCACATTTTGTCCCGAGCGGACAGTGTCGGGATCATAACGAAAGGTTAATTTGATGGGAGTTTTCACGGTGATTGTCCCATCGGAAATCAAGAATCCCAGTTTGAAACGAAGTCCCGTTTGCACAAGGGGGAGCCAAGGGGCCCAATGGGTTTCGGGGACAGGTTTTCCCTGAAAGCTCCATTCAATAGGGCCGTACTCATGAGTGACGTCGAGGGCGAAAGAATTCGAAAAACTTATGGCAATTAAAAATACAGCCAGACAAAAAACTTTCTTAAACATAAAAGCCTCCTTGGTTGATCAATAGTTAACAGTCCATTGTCCACAGTCGACAGTCGACAATGAACCGTGGACCGTCGACCGTGGACTATATAGACCAGAGACTGCCGACAATTTAATCATTCGCCATAACCGTCTATCTTCAATAACTAACTACTGATACTTCAAATCTTTCTCAACAATTTCTGAAGCCCGGATTAATTCATCCAGAATCCGTTTAGCGTCTTCTTGACTCAGCAACGGGACAGGATCCAAAGAACGTAAACTTTCTAAGAAAGTCCCTTTCAGCGATCTCATGGAAAAAAATATTCTTTTTCCTCGAACATAGGTCGAGGCCGTCGGCCTTGGATAATTAAGAAGAAAGGTTTTCAGCTGAATATCGCATTTGGGTTCCATATAGACTTGTAACTGATTTTCTTCATGAAACACATTATAATTCCAGCCAAATCTGCGACCGTGATAATATCCGCTTAAATAAAACGAAAATCCCGTGAAATGATTCGTGACCTGGGGGGATTCCAAGAAAGCAGATAAAACATAAAAACTTTCCGACGCGCGATCTTTCTGTCGCATTAACCAATAAAACCCAAAAATCAGAACAAGCCCGATTAAAAACAAATTCCATAACGTCTGAGGACACATCTTAAATCCTTTTCCCTAATTCATAGGCCTTCCGTAAGGCCTTGGCACACTTCTTCTCTTCGAATTGAAGAATACCGGCCGCGGTCAATGTTTTGACTTTGACACGGGGCATATAATCAAAAAAAACTTTCATCGCCTTGATGCATCCGCTGCTGATCCCGTAAAGATGCGAAAACGGAAAAGGCGCCCAGCAACTTGTTAAAAGAATCGCTTTGCTGGGTTTGTCCAAAAGACGTTTGGGGCCATATTTTGTTTCGACGAAAAGGCTACCGCTTCGGTCAATAAAGGCTTTGGCTTGGGACGGGATATTGCTCCAATAGGTTGGCGAAGAAAAAACAATGACATCTGAATCCGCGATTTTATCGAGGACCATCTGTTCATCATCTTGAATAACGCATTTTTTTGTGTCGCTGCAGGCAAGACAACTAAGGCAGGGTTTGATGTTTAAATCGTATAAATAAATCTTTTCAACGTCAGCGCCTCTGGCCTTCAATCCCTGAAGCGCCGAGTCCAACAAATGGTCGGTTGTATGTCCCTTGCGAGGCCCACCCAAAATCCCTAAGGCTTTCATTGATCAACGTCCCCGAGCAATAAATGCAGTGACATCTGATTTTAAAAGGCTACTTCTTTAAGCCCATTGAATCTTTTTGAGTTTTTATATATTTTAATATATCCCGACGAGAAACGATCCCCACGACTTTATTATCTTTAATGATAGGGGCCCGCTTAATATTATTGACGACCAAGGCTTTCATGATTTCTTCAATAGAGGTGTCTTCGGGGAAGGTAATGACGTTTTTAGCCATAAATTCTTCAACACAGGACTCAGTCTCTTTTCGATTGGAGAAAAATTCTAAGGGCACCATCAAGTCCTTCTCGGAAATGATCCCCTGTAAAACACCATTGTCATCCAGGACGGGGGCGCCGCTGATGCGATTATTAACAAGGATATCAATGGCCTCCAGAACCTTTGTCTTAGGGTTCAAAGAAATAATATTTCTTGTCATAATATCTCTGACTTGCATATTCTCTCCTTGATTGATAAAGGTTGTCGAGGAGCCATTATGGTTGGTCTTCTTTACCAGTACATTGTAAGCTCGAAAGGCATTTGAAACAAGATAAAATTCAGAGGCCTTTTTAACCGAAAATTTATTGAAAGAGGCAAAAATGTTGGGGGCCCAAATCCCTTTAAAAGGGAAATGGGCCCCAACACAACCTCACAACTTCTTTAAAAATTAATTCTAGCCAGCATCTTTTGGTGAAGCGGGTGGC
>CAZAPN010000122.1:0-5412 GCA_964487145.1 uncultured Planctomycetales bacterium
TTACAGCCCATGCGGAAATAAACGCCATTCGTCAGGCATGCCGCAAGTTAAAAACGATTGACCTCTCGGGATGCGTGATTTATTCGACATGTGAACCCTGCCCCATGTGTTTTAGCGCTTGTCATTGGGCGAGGATTTCAGAGATTATTTATGGGGCGGATATTGATGATGCGAAACATTTTGGATTTCATGAGTTGAAGATTAGTAATGTCATTTTAAAGCGTCTGGGGAAAACAAAAGTTAAGATTCAAAAACATTTTTTGTGTGAAGAAAATTTAGACCTTTTTCGTCTTTGGAAAAAGTCCGATAAACGAAAAGCCTATTAAGCATTGATCGGAGAATTTTTGATGGATGAATTCATGGAAGCCGCGATTGACCAGGCCCGTCAGGGTTTGAAAGAGGGAGGGATCCCGATTGGCTCTGTCCTTGTCCGCGACGGAAAGATCCTGGGCCAAGGCCACAACAAACGTGTCCAGCAGAATAATCCTGTGATGCATGCCGAAACGGATTGTCTTTTTAATGCCGGACGCATCGGTTCGTATCGGGGAACGACGCTTTATTCGACGCTCATGCCGTGTTATTTTTGTGCCGGGGCCGTTGTTCAATTTGGGATCAAGAAAGTCATCGTCGGGGAATCGCAGACTTTCCCCGGAGCCCCAGAGTTTATGAGGCAACACGGGGTTGAAGTGATCGATTTGAATCTTAAGGAATGCCAAGACATGATGTATGAATTTATTAAAAAAAATCCTCAGCTATGGAATGAAGATATAGGAACGCTTTGATGTTCTTTAAAAAGATTTTGAAATAAAGGAGAGATTGTCATGACAAAAATCGATAAGAAATTAAAAACAGAAACACTGGCGGTGCACGGAGGCCAGGAAGCCGACCCGACCACGGGATCCAGGGCTGTTCCCATTTATCAAACCACATCTTATGCGTTTAAAGATACCGAACACGCCGCGAATCTTTTCGCGTTAAAAGAATTCGGCAATATCTATACGCGCTTAATGAATCCAACGACGGATGTCTTTGAAAAGCGTGTTGCGGCTTTAGAGGGTGGAGTCGGGGCCCTAGCGTTAGCCAGTGGCCAATCCGCGATTAGTCTGGCGCTTTTGAATATTGCTCAATCCGGTGATGAGATTGTTTCGGCGGACAACCTTTACGGAGGCACTTATACCCTTTTTCATTATACTTTTAAGAAATTCGGTATCAAGGTGAATTTTGTCCCTTCGGAAGATTTGAAAGCTTTTGAAAAAGCGATTACGCCCAAGACAAAAGCGATTTATGCCGAAACCATCGGCAATCCGAAACTCAACGTTTCTGATATTGAGGGTTTATCAAAGATCGCCCATAAAAATGGTATCCCTTTGATTTTAGATAATACGACGTGCCCTTATTTAATTAAGCCTTTTGATTTTGGAGCAGATATCATCGTCTATTCGGCGACGAAATTTATCGGCGGGCATGGGACTTCGTTAGGCGGGGTGATTGTTGATTCCGGAAAGTTCGATTGGACCAACGGCAAATTTCCTTTAATTGCCGAACCCGATCCGAGTTATCATGGCATCAATTTTGTCGAAGCGTTAAAACCCATCGGGAATATCGCTTATATCTTAAAAGCGCGTGTCACGTTGTTGCGTGATTTGGGCCCGGCGGTTTCACCGTTTAATTCATTCCTCTTTTTGCAGGGCCTTGAGACTTTGCATTTGAGGATGATTCGGCACAGCGAAAATGCTTTCGCCGTAGCGAAATATCTCGAAAAACATCCGAAAGTCAGTTGGGTCAATTATCCCGGACTTCCTTCGAGTCCCGAGAAAAAGAAGACTGATAAATATTTACCTCAAGGCGCCGGAGCCATCATCGGTTTTGGAATTAAAGGCGGCTTATCGGCGGGTAAAAAGTTTATTAACGGATTACAGTTGGTGTCCCACTTAGCGAATATCGGCGATGCCAAGACCTTGGCGATTCATCCGGCGAGCACGACCCATTCTCAATTAAGTGAGAAAGAACAAACCGCAACCGGGGTCACCCCTGATTTTATCCGCCTTTCGATAGGGATCGAGCACAAGGATGATATTATCGCGGATATTGACCAAGCGTTAAATAAGGCTGGAAAATAGCTGCGGGTATGGGGAGAACCCTTAAGCCTTTGGTTGTGATTTCTCGATGCCTCTGTGGGGAGAGGTGTCGTTACGATGGGGACGTGATCCGCGACAAATCAATTGAGAAGCTGAAACCCTTCATCCGTGTTGTTAAAGTCTGTCCTGAAGTCGAAATGGGTTTACCCGTTCCCCGGCCGCCGATCAAGATTTTCTCCCAAGGGAAAAAGTTGAGGGTCATTCAACTGGCGATGGGAAAGGACTTCACCAGCAAGCTCGTGAATTTCTCAAAAAAGTTTCTCGATCAGCTCAAAGAGGTTGACGGTTTTATCCTGAAATCTCGTTCTCCGTCGTGCGGATTGAAGAAAGTTAAAATTTATCCTTCTACTAAAGATTTAGCAAAATTTACTTACGGGAAAGGTTTCTTCGCCAAGGCGGTTTTGGAACGATTTCCCCGATTAGCGATTCAAGACGAAGATACACTTTCTTCTCTAAAAGAACAAAAAAAATTTCTAAGAAAACTTTCCACATCACCGCGGTTCAAGAAAAGACAAAAACAACAAAAAATTCATAGGTAGAAAATTTATGTCTTCTCCCAATTCAAAATCGGTTGTCATCGTCGGTTCAGGATTAGGCAGTTTAGCGACTGCTTTACGTCTTTCCACCCTGGGATATGACGTCACGATCCTTGAAAAATTTTCGCAAGCCGGCGGGCGATTGAATCAAATTGTTTTAGGGGATTTTAAGTTCGATATCGGCCCCTCGTTTATGAGCATGAGTTATGAGCTCGATGAATTGTTTCAAAGTTGCGGTTTAAAAAACCCCGTACAACTCGAGCCTTTGGAACCGTTGTATCAGGTTTTCTTTGAAAACAATCCTCGTCCTTATCAGATTTGGAAAGATCTCTCAAAATTGGAAAAAGAATTTGCCGCAATTGAGCCGGGGTTGGCTCCCAAGGTTGAGAAATATCTAAAACGCGCCCAACAATTTTTTGAGGACACGGACTCTGTCGTCATCAAAACCAATTTTTACGGATACGGGGATTATTTAAAAAAACTTTTGCGTGTTCCCATGAAGCATCTGCCCTATCTTTTTAAAAACATGTGGCAGGAGGTGGAAACGCATTTTTCCTCGAATGAAATGCGCATGATTTTTTCTCTTGTGGCTTTTTTTCTGGGATCAACGCCATTTAAGACCTCAGCGATTTATTCCCTTTTGAATTACATTGAGTTTCGGCATAATGGTTATTGGCGCGTGCAAGGGGGGATGTATAAAGTCGTGGAAGAGTTGGTGAGGATTTTAAAGGAAAGAGGTGTGAAATTTTATTTCAACACGGAAGTGAAAGAAGTGATTGGCCAAAACCGCGTTGAGTGTGTGGTGGACCAGAACCACAAAAAATGGACAGCCGATATCTTTGTCTGTAATGCTGACGCGGCATCTTTCCGGGGCCTTGTCCTTAACCGGCCGAGTTTTCGTCCTGAAAAACTTGATAAAATGGAATGGAGCTTAGCACCGTTTACCATCTATTTGGGAGTCAAGGGCAAGATTCCCCAACTGGGATATCATAATTATTTTCTCAGAAATAATTTTCAGGAATACGCCAAGAAAATTTTTGTTTCCCCGACGAGTCCTGAAAAGCCTTATTATTACGTCAATGTGGCTTCGAAATTGATTGAGGATTGCGCACCGAGGGATTGTGAAAATGTATTTATCCTTTGTCCGGTGGCCGATTTGCGTTTTAAAGCGGATTGGTCGGATAAAGAGACGTTAGCCGACAGCATCATTCAGGATTTATCAAAGCGTATCGGTTTTGATATCCCGCGGCAAACCCTTGTGCGCAAGGTTTTATCTCCGGCAGATTGGGGGGAGGCGTTTAATTTATATCAAGGTTCTGGTTTGGGGCTTTGCCATGGGATTTTTCAGATAGGAATTTTCCGCCCCAAAAATAAAGATGAGAAGTTCAATAATCTGTATTATGTAGGGGCATCGACGATCCCCGGAACAGGATTGCCCATGGCCATCATCGGGTCCCGATTGATTACAGAGAGGATTCAAAATGAACAAAGATTTTTATCTTGAGACCAGTTTTCAATTGAGCCGACAGCTGACCTCTCGCTACAGCACATCGTTTAGTCTGGGAATGAAAGCTTTCCCCAAACATTTGCAAAACGACATTGCCGCGATTTACGGGTTTGTCCGGACGGCTGATGAAATTGTAGATACTTTTTTAGATAAAGATAAACAAGAAATTTTAAGGCGGATGAAAGAAGAGACCTATGCCGCCATTCGGCAGGAAATGTCTCCTAATCCGATTTTGCATGCTTTTCAATCGACCGTCAATCGTTATAAAATCGACTTGGGTCATATTGAAGCGTTCTTCCATAGTATGGAAATGGACTTGACCTTAACTCGGTATAACCGCCAACAATACAAGGATTATATTTATGGCTCGGCCGAAGTTATTGGCCTTATGTGTTTAAAAGTATTTTGTGGAGGGAATGAAGGAGTGTTTCAGCCCCTCGTGACCCCGGCGAGAAAGTTGGGATCGGCGTTCCAAAAGGTCAATTTTTTAAGAGACATGAAAAGTGATTTTGATCAACGCGGTCGAATTTATTTTCCGGACATTAAGACTCTCGAAGGATTCACGAATGAAGTGAAAAAGAGGGAAGAAGGTGATATCTTCCAGGAATTTGAAGATTCTCTCATCGGTATTCGACGGTTGCCTTCGGGTGCCCGACTAGGTGTTTATGTCGCGTATCTTTATTATCAGGCCCTTCTGAACAAATTAAGAGGGCTTGATGCCCAAAAGCTTTTGTCAGGGAGGTTTCGCATCGGGAATTGGTTTAAACTTTTTCTTTTTGTCAAAGCCTTCTTGATGGTCCATATTTTTTGGAAAATAAAAGAATTATGAGAAAGACTTATTTTTTTATTTGTTTTCTTATTTTATCTTTTGGCGCGGTTTTTTGTCAGGCCACCCCTGTTTTAAACGATCTTTCTGTCCAGGAAAGAAATGATCTCCGCGACAAATTTAAAAAAGCCGTTCACAGTCGCCTGGAAACCCAGGAATTATTGAAGTCGATTGAGCAGAAATTCGAGACAGATCCGGAAACTTATCCTCCAATTGTCCTTTCGTATTACGGGGCCTTGCAAGGCCTCAAGGCCAAATTCAGTTTCAATCCGACGCAAAAATGGATATATCTCATGCAGTGCCTAAATTGGATTGACCGGGCTGTTGAAAAAGACGAGTTAGACGCGGAAATCCGTTTTGTGCGATTTTCAACCCTGCATCATTTGCCGGCCGTTGGCCGAATCC
>CAZAPN010000123.1:0-1495 GCA_964487145.1 uncultured Planctomycetales bacterium
TTATTCGACAGCGCAAGGTGCTGGAGTCGCTGTTCGGGCAGAAATCTTGGGGACGATTGGGCAACCGGGCGGAACGCCTGTTACAGGATTGGCCGGACAATTTTTAGGCCCCGTTAAAATAGAGCCTACAGTCGGGGGGCCTGCGCCTATTCTTTTTGAAATTATAGGCCCACTTGGAGCCAGTGCCCCTTTAAATAATCACAAGTTGTTTTATAACGCAACAAAATCTGCGCTTCGTGTTGGCCGTACAACTGGATCTCAATGGGATGATGCAAATATTGGCTTGCATTCGATCGCGATGGGAAACGATGCTTTAGCTAGCGGGGCAGACTCTGTCGCAATAGGAAATGTAGTCTCGGCCACTGGTCAAACTTCTTTTGCGGTTGGTCAAAATGTTACAGCAGCAGGTCCTGGCTCTATGGCGTTGGGATCGAATATACAAACGACTTTCGCAGCAACAAATTCCCTGGGGATAAATGTAAGTAACACAGGAGCAACTTTGTCTCAAGCCAACACCATGGCGATTATGGGGGGGAAGGTTGGGGTTAATACCGTTACCCCAATAGCAAGACTCCAAATCAGCGATTCTTTGCCTAATGAATCCTTGGGAGTTTATAATGGGACAGCAGCTGTTTTTGGCGTCTCTTCCTATGATGCCGATGATTTGCCTTGGAATGGGACTTCGCATACTCCCTATGAACCGACTTACGGTGTTTATGTGATGGGGGGCAATGCTGCGGATCCTTTTTCAGGCAATTTGAATGTAGGAAATCATATTAATGTTGCGGGGGTCTACCCAGAGATCAATTTGATAGATACACAAATGTATGACGCGGCAACAAATGTGCATCGCATTTGGCGTTTAGGGACTAGGTGCGAAGATTCTCCCGTGGACTGTAAGTTTTTGATTAAACTTGAAGGACGCGGTGCCACTCCAGGATATGGGGACAAATTGAAAATCGATAAATCTGGTAATTTGTGGATTGCAGGATCTGTTGGCAAAAAACAAGGCGGTGCGAATACCTGGGATGTTTCATCGGATGCTTCTCTCAAAAAGAATATTAAAACGATAGATAGTGCCTTAGACAAAATCACTCAGTTGCGAGGGGTTAATTTTGAGTGGATTGAACCGGAAAAGCACGGGAATTTTACAGGTCCCCAGATGGGAATGATTGCCCAGGAAGTTGAAAAAATTTTCCCTGACTGGGTATCAACCGATGACGGGCAAAAATATATAGGATTTATTGGCTTTGAAGCATTGACCGTTGAGGCTGTCAAAGAATTAAAAGGACAGATTGAAGAATTTAAGAAACAAAATGAGGAATTAAAGCAGAAGGTCGAACTTTTAGAAAAACTTATTCAGAGATGATATAAAGCTTGTTTTTGAGAAAGACGGGTGGTTTTTAGACCAATTTTATAAAAGAATTTTTATTTATTGAACCGACACGCCAACAAGGGGGAAAGAATGAAAAAGCAAATTTTTATTGCGATGGGC
>CAZAPN010000123.1:1505-2343 GCA_964487145.1 uncultured Planctomycetales bacterium
AAGGAGCTATCGACACTAAGGCTCCTATCGAGAATCCTGTATTCTCTGGGGTTGTCAAGGTCGGCGAAGACGAGGTCGCTCTGAAGTCTTATGTTGAAGGCCTATTTGCGAACCTTGTTTCTGCGACAGAACAAATTACGTTAACAACCTATTATCCTTCTCCTTTCGGGGCTTATGATCGGGTACGGCTGGTTCCTCGGTCCGAGACCGGGATTGTTTGCAATACGAATAACGTGGGTTTAATGTATTATGATATCGATTTTAAGACGTTACGAATTTGTCGTGACGATGGGTTTAACAATATCGAGTGGACATCTACCGAAGGGCCATGGGACATGCAAGTCAATAATATTTTCCCGAAAGACACAGAAATAAATGATAATATCGCTGTCGGAATTGGGACCATAAATCCGACTTCACCGTTACATTTGACAAGTCCAGCCCTTGTTAATTTAAATAACCAATCACAGTTTTATCAGTACGCTGAATTTACCCAAAGCGTTTTACCTATGAGGAATTATGCACATCGGATGGTTGTGCAATGGAATCAAGCATACTCGACCAACCAGTTTTCGTTTGGACTTTATGTGGACATGGATCCCGGGGCATCTGAGAAGGAGGTTCCCTGCGGGACAGATGGGTGTCAATCGTCTGAGAGTTCAGCAGAAGTTGGCGTTTGGAGCCGAGCTGATTCTTATGGCGTTTATGGCCTTGGTCATACGGGTATTTTTGGGGATGGGTCTAGTTACACGTCAGGAACAGGGGTGGTTGGATATCAAACAGAAAATGATGGATTTGCCATGAGGGCGATTATGGCTGGGAACAATCCGGCTTTTCA